>JAQUTO010000039.1:4980-8113 GCA_028694305.1 Bacilli bacterium | reverse complement strand
AGCCCGAATATGATCGAGTCTAACTACATCATATTTTGAGGATAGATAATGCATTTTATCTTGAAAATAAGGGTAGTTATTTTGGCGTTAATTTTTAAAGTTATATAAAGGTTGGCCCCAGAGTTGTCCTTCTTTAGAAAAATAGTCTGGTCCTACTCCTGAAACCGCGATAGGTTCTAACTTTTCATCTAGTCTAAAACTCTTAGGATTAGCCCAGACATCAAAAGAATCATAACTCACATACATTGGCACATCACCAATTAGTTTAATACCCTTCTTGTTGAGGGCTTGTTTAAATTCTACTAGTTGTTTGTTGAAAATATATTGCACAAAGATTTGATAATTAATCTTCTCTTGGTTATTTTGTTGAAACTCAAGAAGAGGTTGGACAACTCGATATTTATATTTACATGGCCAAGCGGACCACTTCTTATGGTAATGCTCATGTAGAGTTATAAAAGTAGCAAAGTCTTTAACCCAAGGATTAGTTTGAATAAATTCACGATAATCATTATTTGGTTTAAAAGTAGCATAAGCTTTTTTGAGTAAATCAGTCTTTAAAGCTTTGGCTTTCCGATACACGACTTGCTTGCCATAACTATTGTTTGTTAGGTCTTTGGCCTTTAGCAAGCCCTGCTTAACTAAGACTTCCAAATCGATAAGAAGAGGATCTCCAGCTTTAGTCGCTAAACTAGCATAAGGCGAATGGTAGGAATCAGGATAAGACAAAGGTAAAACTTGCCAATAACTTTGTTTGGCTGCTTGTAGTTTAGTGGCAAAATCTAAGGCTTCATTACCAAAAGATCCAATATAGTATTTGGATGGCAAAGCACTAATCGGCAATAAAACTCCACTTTTTTTCATAATTAAATCATATCACAAAATCGAAACTATGCAGTAGTAGCAATTGACTTTAAGTCAATTTTCTTTTACAATGGTAAAAAATAAGGGGTGGGAGTATGAAGAAAAAAGGTAAGCTAATTATTTTTAGTGGTCCAAGTGGTGTTGGTAAGTCAACAGTTAGACAAGAAGTCTTTAAACACCCCGAATTAAATCTTAAATATTCAATTTCAATGACCACTAGAGAACCACGTGAAGGTGAAGTAAATGGAGTTGATTATTTCTTTGTAACCCCAGCTGAGTTTAAAAAAGCCATTCAAAATGGTGAATTACTGGAATATGCTGAATTTGTTGGTAATTACTATGGCACCCCTAAAGCCTATGTCGAAAAACTCTTAAATCAAGGTTATAATGTTGTCTTAGAGATTGAAGTTGTTGGTGCTACCCAAGTTATGCAAGCCATGGATGACTATATTTCCATCTTCTTAGTTCCACCGACAATTGAAGAATTAGAGAATAGAATAAGAAATCGGCGCAGTGAGCCAGAAGAAATAATTCAAAAGCGCTTAAATAAAGCTAAAGTCGAAATGGATTTAAAGAACAATTACCACTTTGTGGTAATCAATACAAGTATTGAGCAAGCCGAGAAAGAAATTGTTGAGATAATTAAAAAAGCCCAAGAAAAGTAGCAAGTGCTATTTTTTTTGTGTTAAAATATGGTTGATTAAGGAGGAGTACTTATGCTCATTGCGAAAGTTTTAATTGAACATCCAATTTCAAGTTTAGATACTCCTTTTGATTATTTTATTCCTGCTGGGGTTAGAGCCAAAGTTGGAACGCGGGTTCAAATCAATTTTAATGGTCAAGATATTGTGGGATATGTGACGGGAATTAAGGATGAAACTCGTAGCAAAGAAGAGATTGAAAAAGAACAAGGCTTTGAAATTAAGCCAGTTTTAGGGGTTTTAGATGAGGAACCAATCTTAAATAATGAATTACGAGATTTGGCTACTTGGTTGGCCAAAACAACGGTTTCACCTTTAATTGCTTGTTACCAAACAATGCTTCCACCTTCTTTAAAACCTAATAGTGCTAAGCATATCAAAATCAAAACCAAGAAATATGTCCGAGTTATTAATCCCAATATAAGCGAGTTAACGGTTAAACAAAGTGAATGTTTAGCCAGTTTAAATCCAAATGAAGTCTATCTCAAGAGTACTCTTGAATATGGAGCAAGTATCATTAAAAAGCTTTGTGAAACGGGACACTTAGAAGAATTTGATCAAGAAAGTTATCGTAATCCTTTAGATGAAGTATATTTTTCAAGTCAAGAACCAACCTTAAACGACGAACAAAAAGCCGCTCTCGATTTGATTGAAAATGGTAAGACTGAAGTCCCATACCTTCTTCAAGGTGTGACAGGTTCTGGTAAAACTGAAGTTTATATTCGTTTAGCAGCCAAGTATCTAGAAAAAGGCAAAAATGTGTTAATTTTAGTACCAGAGATTTCTTTAACACCACAAATGGTGCAAAGATTTAGAAGTCGTTTATCTTATCCATTGGCCATTTTCCATAGTGGAATATCGCAAGGAGAAAGATATGATGAGTATCGCCGAATTGCACGCCACGAAGTCAATTTAGTTATTGGAGCAAGAAGTGCTGTTTTTGCGCCTTTAGATAATATTGGATTAATCGTAATTGATGAGGAACATTCTGAGTCTTATAAACAAGATAATACGCCTTGTTATCATGCTCGCAATGTGGCTTTGAAAAGAGCGGAAACTCACCATGCTAAATTAGTGTTAGGAAGTGCTACTCCTTCTTTGGAGTCTAAGGCAAGAGCCATAAAGGGAGTTTATCAATTAGTCGAACTCAAGCATCGGGTTAATAATTACCCATTAGCGACAGCCAATATTGTTGATTTAGGAGCTGAGATTAGGCAAGGCCAAAAGGGCTTACTTTCTCGACCATTAAAGAAAGCCATGCTTGAGACTTTAACTAGAAAAGAACAAGTCGTTCTTTTACTCAATAAGAGAGGTTATGCCCCAAGCGTGATGTGCCCAAAATGCCGAACTGTTTTTAAATGTCCAGAATGTGATGTACCTTTGAAATATCATAAGGACACCAATACGCTCAATTGTCATTATTGTAACTATGTTACAAAGTATCCAAGTGTTTGTCCAAAATGTGGTTATCAACACTTACGTAATATTGGGTATGGAACACAAAGAATTGAAGAAGTAATTCAAGGGGAATTTCCAGCTGCTAAAGTAGTTAGAATGGATTTAGATAG
>JAQUTO010000039.1:0-4880 GCA_028694305.1 Bacilli bacterium | reverse complement strand
TTACGTATTCTCAACGAGGTCAAAAAGTTGTATAGTGATAGTAGCAAAGTGCGATTAACCTTTGATGTTGACCCGTATAGTGATGTTTAGGAGGGGCCATGAACGTAAGATTAGCAATATTCACAACGTTGAATGCTATTTATAAAGAAAAGGAATTTTCTAACTTAGCGGTTGGAGAGGCCTTGAAGACAAATGATTTGTCTCCTTTAGATAGTGCATTTTTCACCAATGTTGTCTATGGAGTCTTACAAAATTCTTTACTATTAGACCATATTATTAAAAGTTATGCTCCTAAGCATAAGATTACAGCTAAGATGAGAACTATCCTAAAAATGTCATATTATCAATTATATTTTATGGATAAGGTTCCGGAATATGCGATTACTAATGAAGCAGTTGAAATCATGAAGCAAGACTCAGGACGAGGCTCGGCTGATTTTGCTAATGCTGTTATTCATAGCATGATTAAGCAAAAATATGAGTTTAAAGAGAGCGATTTTCCTGATTTAGATACTTATTATGCTTTTAAATATTCGATTCCACTTTGGTTATATAAGATGGTAGTTAAGCACTATGGCGCTGCTGCTGCCTTTAAGTGGGCTTCTTTATCGAAGGTTCCACCAGTTTCCTATGTTCGGGTCAATACTTTGAAGTCGACTAAAGCTGAAATATTGAAAAACAAAGACTTTAGTGATTCCCCTGATTTCCCAGATTGTGTCATTTACAATGGTAAGGGGAGCGCTGCTAATACGCAAGAATACTTGAACGGCAAAATTACAATCCAAGATATCTCGGCTCAACAAGTGGCTCCATTACTTGATCCTAAACCAACTGATTCTATTATTGATTTATGTGCTGCACCGGGCTCAAAAACAACCCATTTAGCGGCTTTACTTAATAATGAAGGCAAGATTATTGCTAATGACTTATATCCGCAAAGAGTACAACTAATTGCTAGTGCCTTAAAGCGACTGGGAATTAAAGATGTTGTTTGCACTTGTGATGATGTTCTAAAAATGAAAGATAAATATCCAGCCGCCTATTTCGATAAGGTTTTACTGGATGCACCATGCACCGGCTTTGGTGTGATTAGAAGAAAGCCGGATATCTTACTTTCTTATATTGAACAAACTAACAATTTAGATGAAATTATTACTTTACAACGTTTTATGTTAGATGTGGCTTATTATTTAGTTAAGCCTAATGGCATAATTGTTTATTCGACTTGTACATTAGATAAGAAAGAAAATGAAACTCAAGTGGCTCAATTTGTGGCAAAACACCCCGATATTCACTTAGTTTCTGAAAAGTTACTATTACCGACAGAGACAAGTGGTGATGGTTTCTATATGGCTAAATTAACGAAGGAGTAACATGAAAAATATCTACGATTTTACTTTAGAACAACTAGGAGATGAAATGGAAAGTTTGGGTCAAAAACGCTATCGCGCCACCCAACTTTTCATTTGGTTATACAAGAAAAAGGCGACTTCCTTTGATGAAATGAGTGATGTGGCCAAATCTTTTAGAGATGTTTTAAAAGAAAAATATTATATTTACATCCCAAAAATAACGCAAAAACAGGTAGCTCAAGATGGCACAGTTAAACTTTTAGTTGAAATGCAAGATGGCATTAATGTTGAGACAGTCTTAATGCCTTATGATTATGGTAATTCCATTTGTGTTTCTTCCCAAGTTGGCTGTGCGATGGGCTGCAAGTTTTGTGCTTCAGGTCTACTTAAAAGACAAAGAAGCTTAAGTGCTGGTGAAATGCTTGGCCAAGTTTTAGCCATGGAACAGGCTTTACCAACTAAAACAGTGACTCATATTGTGGTCATGGGAATTGGTGAACCTTTTGATAATTATGAAAATGTCTTGGATTTTATTAGAATTGCTAATAATCCTAAGGGCTTAGAAATAGGGGCCAGACACATCAGTGTTTCAACTTGTGGGATAGTGCCAAAGATTTTAGATTATGCCAATGAAGGTTTACAAGTAAACCTTGCTATTTCTTTGCATGCTCCTAATAATGAAATTCGCAATACTTTAATGCCAATTAATAAAACTTATCCATTGGAAGTCTTAATTCCTGCTGTTAAAGAGTATGAAAAGATTACTGATCGACGAGTTACTTTTGAATATATCATGTTAAAAGGCGTAAATGATAGTTTAGAACAAGCTGAAGAGTTAGCCAAACTAGTTCAAGGTATGAATGCCTATGTTAACCTAATTCCTTATAACAAAGTTGGGGAATCTCCTTTTGAAAGAACGAGCAATAACCAAGTTCATCTTTTTGCTGACTATTTGAAAAAATGTGGAGTTGGCGTGACTATTCGGAAGGAATTTGGCGATGATATTGCCGCTGCTTGTGGCCAATTAAGAGCGAAAAAAGAGGGAATTATCAAATGATGGAAGGCTTTATCACTAGGGTACAAGCCGGACAATTCTTTGTTTTTTCCAAGGGGAAGATTTATAGTTGTCGTGCTCGCGGTAAATTTCGGATTGATGATGTCACACCATATTGTGGTGATGAAGTCATTTTTGATGAAAAAGACTTATATTTACTTGAGGTAAAAGAGCGGAAAAACTGTATGGTTAGACCACCAATTGCAAACGTGGAACAATTGGTGATTTTGGCATCTTTACACCATCCAGAAATCTCGTTGGCTTTAATCAACCGCTTTATGACTATGGCCTTAGTTCATGGGATTAAGCCAATCCTTGCAATATCTAAGTTAGATTTACAAAAAGAAAATGATCAAATGTTAAGTGATATTAAGGCAGCCTATCAAAACTTAGATTACAGAGTAATCTATTTTTCTAATAAAAGTGAAGAATGTTTAGCTGAAGTCCTGGCTTTATTTAAGAATAAAAGGACAGTTTTAACCGGTCAAAGTGGAGTGGGGAAATCCTCATTAATTAACCATTTAATTCCGGGTTATAAACAAGCAACGGCTGAGATTTCGGAAGCTTTAGGCCGTGGAAAACATGTGACTAGAGTCAGTGAATATATTCCTTTTAGTGGAGGTTGGGTAGCTGATACTCCAGGCTTCTCATTATTTGAGATAAGTTTAACTCCAAATGAATTAGCGACTTGCTATCCGGGCTTTGAAAACTACTTTGCTGATTGCAAGTTTAGAAACTGTTTACACAACCATGAAGATGATTGTGCTATTAAAAGAGCAGTCAAAGATGGTAAAATAAGTGAAGTCCATTATCAAGCCTATTTACGCTTGTTGGATGAATTACAAAATAAAAAGGAGCGATATTAAATGGTTATAGTAGCACCTTCTATTCTTTCTAGTGATTTTGCAAACTTAGGTCAAGAACTATTAAAAGTTCAAGGTTCTGGCTGTAAATGGGTTCATGTAGATGTTATGGATGGGCATTTTGTGCCTAATATTTCCATTGGAGCCCCAGTCTTAAAGGCCATTAGAAGATCAACTCCTTTATTTTTAGATGTTCATTTAATGATTAGTGATCCAGAACAATATTATTCTGACTTCATTACCAGTGGTGCAGATTTAGTTTGCTTCCACTATGAAGCAGTCGAACCAGAGAAAATAATGCCTTTAATTAAAAAGATTAAAGGTAGACATGTTAAAGTAGGGATGAGTATTAAACCTAAAACTAGACCAGATGTTTTAGCCCCATATCTACAATACTTAGATTTGGTCTTAGTCATGTCAGTTGAACCAGGTTTTGGTGGTCAAGAATTCATGCCTAATAGTTTAGAAAAAGTCCGCCAATTACGGGCAGAAATTGATAATAATGGTTATCAATGCTTAATCGAAATAGATGGCGGTATTAATGAAAATACTGCTAAGATGGCCATTGCTGCCGGAGCTGATGTCTTGGTGGCGGGTAGTTACTTGTTTGGTCATGATGATTTCGCTGAAAGAGTTAAAAAATTGCATTAAAAAAGGAAGGTATTGAACCTTCCTTTTAATTAACCGTTCTTCTTGAGGGTTTTTAGTGCTCTTGCAGAGACACGGATTGTTTGTACTTTACCATCAATCTCAACCTTAACTTTTTGTAAATTGACATCTTGATGACGTCTAGTTGCAATTAAGGAATGTGGACGATGATTGCCGTACATTGCTTTTTTACCAGTAACGACACAAACTCTTGACATAACTAACCCTCCTATCAATGTAAATGCTTGTTTATTTTATCATTGAAAAGCAATAAAAGCAAGTATTAAAGTGGAGTTTTTGAGTTTTCCCATTTTTGAAATGGCTTTTAAGGATAAAAAAACTTGAAAAAACTGCCCATTACTATATAATAGTATTAGTCGTTTTTAGGAAGAGGTGCGCTGCGATGGAAGTTTCACGTAAGTTACAACGTGGGAAAATAGATATTTCAATGAACGCGATAGCTGCCATAGCTGGTAATGCCGCTTTGGAGTGTTATGGCGTTTTGGGAATGGCATCCAAAAGAAAGATTATTGATGGTGTCGCAGAACTCTTACAAGACGATAGTTATGCTAAAGGCGTCTTCGCTATTTCTACTTCTAAAGGGGTCGAAATCAATATGTACATTGTTTGTGCTTATGGAGTTAAGATCACTGAAGTCGTTAGTGAAGTTCAAAAGAAAGTCCGTTATGTTTTAAAAAAGACTTTGGATATCGATTTTAGCGCAATTAATGTTTATGTCCAAGGAATTAAAAATATTGAATAGGAGAACTTAAGGGTGAGCGTATTTAACGAGAAAATTCTCGATGGCGAGGGATTAAGGTCGATCTTAATCTCAGGGGCAAATAACTTATTCAACCACTATCCAGAAGTGGATGCTTTAAATGTCTTCCCAGTGCCAGATGGCGATACTGGGACGAATATGAACTTAGCAATTACTTCCGGTGCCAAAGAGATTATGAATAT
>JAQUTO010000038.1:2207-8156 GCA_028694305.1 Bacilli bacterium | reverse complement strand
ATATATTCATCGGCTAAATTAATGCCGCCGGTATAACCAATATTGCCATCAATAACGCAAACTTTACGGTGGTTTCGGTTATTGACACTGGAGTTGATGAAAGGTCTAAAAGGTTGGAAAGCTCTAACTTTAACGCCAACTTTCATCAGTTTTTTAAAATATTTAGTTGGAATATTATAAGTGCAACCTAAATCATCATATAAAAGATAGACTTCTACCCCATCTTTGACCTTTTGAGTCAAGGTTTCGAGTAAAGCAGCATAAATTTGACCTGGCTTAAAAATAAAATACTCTAAGAAAATGTATTTCTTAGCGCACTTTAGATCCTCCAAGATGGCGCTCCACATTGTTTCACCACTTGGATAGTATTTGATTTTATCGCCGTAGTTAAGCCGGCCCTTGCTGGAATTATAGACATAGTTTCCCATTCTATTGACAAAGTAGTCTTCACCTAGACTTCTTTTAATGATTTCTTCGTGCTGACCTAGATACTTCTTAATCTCCGATTGAGACCGATTATAGAAGGAGTTTTCTTTCTTAAAGTTATGTTTACCGAGCATGAGGTAAAGCGGGATACCAACCACCGGTGCTAATAAGACCGGAACTAACCAAGCAATTTTGTATTCTGGTAAGATTGGGGTATTGATAATATAGGTGGCAACTAAAAAAGCCAAGATCCTAGTGACGATTGAGAAATATTTCCAATGTTCACTAAAATAGGCCATGGCAACGTATATTAGTCCAAGTTGTAGCAAAATCATCAATGAAAATAAAAAAACCTTGCTACTGAGTAGCTTCAGTACCTTCCGCATCTTGCTTCTCCCCCACTAACAATAAAGACATTCTAGCATAATAATTCCCTTTTGAGAAATAGTTTTTCACTTTTTTTAGATGAATGCGTTTTCAATAGTAAAATTTAGCCTTTTTATATATAATATAAATGATGAGAAATGGGAGGGAGTATTTTTATGAGCCAAAAAGAAATAACAAAAGCCGGTCCTTTATTTGATGACAATGGGGATTTAATTCTCAAGGGTTATGCCAAACATAACTTCTTCGATTACAATAAAGAAAAACTAAAAACCGGAGCTTTAAAACTCAAAGAATGGGATTATTACTATATTGGCAGTGGTAATTTCGGCTTAGCCTTAACTATTGCTGATAATGGTTATATGGCCCTACTTAGTGTCTCCTTCCTCGATTTTATCCATAAATCTGAAATAACTAAGTCTGAAATGAAATGGTTCACGGCTGGGAAGACAAACTTGCCACGTACCACTAAATCCGGCGATGTCTCTTTACAAACAAAATCAGCTTACTTAATCTTTAAAAACTCTGGTAAAGGTAGACTTCTAAAAGGATATTATGAGAACTTTAGAGGGAAAGATAAGTTAGAATTCGAAATTAAATTAGGTGAAGAACCCGATGAATCAATCACAATGCTAACGCCTTTTAATAAGCCAAAGCACTTCTACTATAATCAAAAGATTAATTGTATCCCGGCAGTCGGTAGCTTTAGAATCGGTGGAGACATTTATCGCTTTGAAGAAGGCCTAAGCTCTGGGACATTAGATTGGGGTCGCGGTGTTTGGACTTATAAGAATACTTGGTATTGGGGCTCATTATCCACTAGAGCTCATGGTGTTCCATTCGGCTTTAACATTGGTTATGGCTTTGGTGATACTAGTGCTGCTTCTGAAAATGTCATCTTCTATGATGGTAAAGCCCATAAGTTTAATAACATTGACTTTGGTATTCCACAAAAAGACGGCACTGATGATTTTCTAGGTGTTTGGCACTTTAAAAGTGATGATGGGCGTTTAGATATGACTTTCACTCCTCTCTTTGATCGAGCGAGTGATACTAACGCAGTCATAATCCGTTCTAACCAGCATCAAGTCTTTGGTTCTTATTCCGGCACTGCCATCTTAGATGATGGGCGAAGAATTGAATTCAAAAACAAAATTGGCTTTGCGGAGAAAGTCTACAATAAATGGTAAAAAGAAAGGAAGACGTTTATTCTTCCTTTTTCTTTGTTTTTCTAGTTCTTCTTGATTCCATTAGATGTCTTTCAAAGTCATAGAGTGATAAGGCTTTAGTAAAGAAGAAGCCTTGACAATATGTATAACCAATCTCTAGTAAGAAATTGACTTGACCTTGAGTTTCAACGCCTTCAACAACAGCCCGAACATCTAAATCGCCTACGATTTGGAGCATTCTTTGTAAGATGGCTCGATTATTAGTAGTATTATAATCCCCCACTAAGAAGCTTTGATCAATCTTGACACAGTCAACATTGGTGGTCTTCAGCATTCTAAAGGAGGAGCAACCACTACCAAAGTCATCAATGGCCACTTTAACTCCAATTAAATGTAATTGTTCAATAATGGTCTTATAGCGTAATGGATTGGCTTCAATGACACTTTCATTGATTTCAACTTGGAGTAAAGAATGGTCAACTTTATATCTATCTAAGATTTCATTGATTTTATAAGCAATATCTCTTTGCCCTAAAGTAAATTCAGAGAAGTTGACAGAAACTGGAATTAAAGCTTTATGTTGCCTATTCCAAGTTGCAATTAACTTGCTAACTTCTTCAACCACATATAAATCGATATAAGCAATGAAGCCGGTCTGCTCTGCCACCCCTATAAACTGGGCTGGTGAGAAGATTTGTTTCTTAGATTTTGGTTTCCAGCGAATTAAGGCTTCCGCCCCGCAATAACGACCATTGTTTAAGTCATGCATACCTTGTAAATAAACCACTAATTCATTATTCTCAATAGATTTAGTGATATTTTGTTTAACAAAGGCATCTAATTCATAGTTATCTTTAATTTGGCCACGATAGAAGTTGCCTTTTTTAGAATCTTTAGTATAGTTAGCATATTCTGCATAAGAATTAAAGTTGGTGAAACGATCGGTAATGACCACAGCCCCAAACTCCAGTGGAGTTGAAGCCACAATTCCGGCTTTCTCTTTGCTAACTTCTAAGTCACGCGAGATTTGATAAATCCGATCTTGGATTTCATCTTCATCAGTATATTTCAATAAAAGATAGAAATGATTTGATTTATCCCGGCAGAAAGTCTCCCCAGCATATAAGTTATCATTAATCACATCAGCGCAAGTCTTGAGTAAGATATTACCTTTACTAAAGCCAAAGGTATCATTAAAAGCTCTAAATGTTGCAATTGATAGACTGACTAAAATGTAGTTAATTTTACTATGCATTGCTTCTTCATAATGTTCAACGAAAGCCGCTTTATTATCTCGTTGCGTAACATCATCAATGTAAGCTAGACGATAAATCTTATCATTGAGTAAAGATGTACGATAGAACCAAAGCAAAGCTAAAGCAATTAAGAAGGCACAATATAATGCGGCCACAATTAACATCCCAGATATTTGTTGCCAAGCGTAATGACGCATAACAGTTTTAGAGGTAATTGAGACAAAATACCAACTATTATTACCTATGACAACCTTATCGGCACTGGCATAATAATCACCTGAACTTGAATATGCCATTACCCCCGTAACTGAATCTTCATAATGCAAGATAAAATCTGCACCTAGAATATCGCCACGGCCAAGTAAGTCATCTGGTTTATTTTGGGTCAAGATAACCCGACCCGTTTTATCAGTTATGATAGTTTGTCCACTAGGAACGTCATTATAATTTAAGTACTTCTCCATATATTCAGAAGTCATAAAATAACCAATATAAGTAGTTAAAGAGCCATCTGCATTATATAAAGGATGGTAAACACAAACAACCACTTTACCATCTATTAGAAATGGATTAGAAACTAATTCTTCTAAGTTTAGTAATGATTGTTGGAAGATGGAGGTCTCGGCCACATCAAAGTGTTTTAATTCCCCATTCTCATTTTGGTAATAGCCAAACCCCGAAGAAGAGACAACAACTGGATAGCCCATATATTGTGCCACCACATATTTATTGTATTGAGCCATAATATCTTCTAATGAAGTCGTACTATCTCTAGTAATATGTTTATCCACTGAAGTTAAGTAATCAGAGAGTTTACTAATTTCATCATCAAAAAGTTCACTTTGTGCAACAAGTGAATTACTTATTTCCTGATTGGTTTCAGCGATTATATTGTTCACTTGATAGTGAGCATATATCACTGGTGGTGCGATAAATAGGACGAGCGCGATAAATACGATGATTAAATAGCGCACACCCCTTTGTCGCTGAAAGATGCTTCCTTTTTTACTCATGATTTCCTCGTAATAATATATTTATAATAAAGTGATGTAATCACCTTTATATACAAAAAAAGAGCCAAACGCATTCGATTTTGTAAAGAGCTGACATTAATCCGAATAATTAATTAGGAATAATTTCTATTGTTAACACTATCTCTAGTGTTGCGGGATAACAATAGTGCTGTTAAATCTGCGTATGGCTCAAATAACCCCGTACACTTTCGTGTGCAACTGGCTACCATATCCGCAGATTTAGGCCCTTTAGCTTTGCGCCGTTAACTTTCGCTAACTTTGCTATATTGAGGTAAGCTCTCTACACTGCATATTCTAACGCAAAGATTTAAACTTGTCAATAAACACGCGCACAAATCTGTCTAACTATTTTTCAGCCTTAATATCATTTATGATATTAGTTGCAGCAAGGCACCCTTGATAAACGGCTTTATTGATTTGTAGTAAACCTCCGACACAATCTCCTGAAGCAGATAAATGTGGCACATTTGTTTGCATTTTATCATTTACAACTAGGTAATTATCCTTAGTAATTGCCCCAACTTTTTTAGCTAAATCCGTGCTAGAAGCAACGCCCAAGGCAATAAATAAGCCTGAAATAGCGAGACTAGATCCATCAATGAAAACCACTTTTTGGAGTTTATCTTGACCTTCTATTCTTTGAATTTTCTTCGTTAGAACTTGGATGTCACTTGGAAATTTGGCGTTAATCTCGCCTTCATTGGCAAGTAGATACACCTGCTTGGCGATATTCTTAAGATACATTGCTTCTTCTAAAGCATAGTTCCCTGTTCCTAAAACCGCGACTTCTAAATCACGATAAAAGAAGCCATCACAAGTGGCACAATAACTGACCCCTCTACCCTCATATTCTTTTAAGCCCGGAATACTTGGTGCACGCCGACTAGTTCCAGTTGCAAGTAAAACTGTTTTTGCTTCATATTTACCCTTTGTTGTTGTGACTTCAAAATGTTCGAGATATGTTAAATCAACCACTTCGGCCTCGAGCAAAGTGGCTCCTAATCGACTGGCTTGTTTTAAGCCATTATTCAAGAGCTCTTCACCAGAGATCGGAGTAGCAAAACCATAATAATTTTCAATTTCTTTGGTTTTTAGTAATGAACCGGCCTTTTTACCAATAACTAAAGTTTTAAGCCCTGCTCGACAAGTATATAAGGCGCCACTAATCGCGCTTGGCCCAAAGCCTACAATGATGACATCATATAACATATTCTCACCTCATTCTTATTTTACCATTTCTAGTCTATTTTGAAAATAAAAACACCCAGTATAACTGGGTGCTAGCTTCCGATATTGAAGACAATCATATAGAAGAAAATAACAAAACCAATTAGGGATAAATACATAAACACAAACCCCGTTTTACTTCTTCTTCTAAAAATATGGAATAAATTAAATCCAATAGTAATAACTAAAGGAATTAATAAAGCGATAGAAGTTGGTAGAATCTTGGTGGCTTCTCCTGTGTCTGGATTACCTTGGAGGAAAAGTGTATCTGGTAAATAGATGATACAAACAACATAGAGTATTACGGCTAGAACAATTAAAATCCAAGGATAAGCCTCTCTGAGTTTATCATGCATCTTGATCTTCCCCCTTCTCTTCTTCTGCTATTTTTGGCTCTTCAACTTTTACTTCTTCAAATGGAGTTGGATGTAAGATTTCTTGAACGATTGGTTC
>JAQUTO010000038.1:0-2107 GCA_028694305.1 Bacilli bacterium | reverse complement strand
TGTCTTTCATATTTTTTAGCTTTCTCTCCTTTGGCTTCAAAATTGTAACCACTCACAAATTTGCCGCCTTTACCAAACATTAATAAAATACCTAGAACGAGGAGAAATAAAGCAAAAAGACCGGCAATTATAATCGGTAAAGATGTTGAAATATCAGCTAATATTACCATACTTATCTCCTTTAGTTGTCTTAATTATACACTTGGAAGGGGTTAAGTTAAATAATTATCTTAATCCTCTTTCTTCTAAAACCTTTTTTAAGAGTTTCGGATTATCGGTCATAATTGCATCCGCCCCATAATCAATAATGGTATTCATTGTCTCTTCATCATTAATAGTCCAATACTGGACTGCAATATTACGTAAGTGCGCTCTTTTAATATAATTAGTTTTTAAAAGATTCAATTTAATTCCTTTGATATTATAACTAGTTGGTATTTGTAAACAATAGAAGTCACTATTAACAAAGAGATTAACTTTTAGAAGTTGGGAAATTAGAAATCCGGCTGCTCCTGAAGTTGAGGCTCCCCGCATTAGTTTTGGACAAGATGAGCCAAGATAGGCTTCAATCTCAGGATGGAAAGTTCCAATAACTACATTATCAACATAATTTGGATATGTTACTGTTAATAATTCATTCAAGATATCAGCAGCTTGATAACCAAGCTCATCACCATTCTTAATTTCAACAATATAAAGTAAATTAGGATTAGAAGTATAGAAATGATCTAGTAATTCATTAATAGTAATAATGTTTAAGTGATTGGCTTGAAGCACTTCTTTACGATCACTTTGGGTAAATGTTACGATGTCTTTATAAGGAGTCGAGCCATCTTCAGCCACAAACTTGTAACCAAGATTAAGGTTAAGGAGTTCAGCATAAGTATAATCGTTAACATAATGTCTCGCTTCATCCCCGACAGTATTAGTTACTTCTTCAATATCACTATTATCATCTAAGTAAAGATTATGGATAATAACCAACTTACCATCTTTAGTCAGACATAAATCCATCTCTAAAACATCAACTTCAAATTCATTAACTGCTGCATCAAAAGCTTTTAAAGTGTTCTCTGGGTTAGATGTCTTACCACCCCGATGAGCAACGAGCATCACCTTATCTCCGATAAAAGGATTGTTTTCCACTGCTTTTTTAGGTGGAATAATGTTAATAACAACAAAGAAGACAAGTAAACTTGCAATCACTATACCTAGTATTTTTAGACCTCGGTGTTTTTTCATATTATCTACTCCCTATTTTCTTACCTTTATTATAAAAGAAAAGTAAAGTGTTTTCAACTTATGGCATTTTTAAAAGCAGTATGCTAAAATTATAACGTTAATGGAGGAATTCATATGGAATTAAAACCTCGTAAAGAAGCTGGAACAATTGCCCTTTATTGTGTGGGTATGTTTCTCGGATTATGTTTAGTTGTTCTCTCAATTCTCAATATCTCCAATGAGCACAGCAACTGGTTACTCTCCGTCTCATCTATGATTTTAGGGGTGCTTGTTGTCTTCATGGTCGGTTCTAACTTATTTGTCATCAAATATACTTGTAACGAAGAAGAAGGTTCAATTACCATTCAAACCGGAAGATCAAAAGAAACCTTTAAGTTTAAAGAAGTCGCGAAGATAGAAGAAGTTAAAACTTTCTTCCCACAAGGAACTCTAGGTAAGAAGAAAGTTAAGATCGATTTCAATCGTCACTTAGAAAGAGATAATAGCATTCATACTGTCTATATGGCAGTTGAAAATCAAAAAGAATTTATTCAATACTTACGCAATCATTGTCATGCTGCTAAATACGTCTCTGAAGAAATGAGTAAAAGAAAAGTTACTAAAACAACGCATTATAAATAAAAATAACCTCCTAGCGCAATAACGTTAGGAGGCTTTTTATATATTAACTAAAGTAAAGATTTTTATTCTAATTCACTTGCTCCAGTGTAAAGTTCATAATACATGCCCTTCTCTTTGAGTAAGTCTTGGTGTGAACCTCTTTCAATGATTCGACCTTCATCAATAACCAAGATGGCTTTTGAGTTACGCACTGTTGATAAACGGTGCGCAATAACAAAGACAGTTCGATTGGCCATTAAGTTGT
>JAQUTO010000037.1 GCA_028694305.1 Bacilli bacterium | reverse complement strand
TATTCTACATTAGTTTCACCATTCATAATTGTTATTTTAATAACCATTTTAAAATCATTAGCAATTCTCTAGGAGGGGATCATTATGAAACGCGAAATCATTGCAATGCTATTAGCTGGCGGGAAGGGGTCAAGATTACTTTCACTGACCCAAAAAACTGCTAAACCAGCAGTGTTTTTCGGTGGAAAATATCGAATAATAGATTTTCCACTCTCAAACTGTACTAACTCCGGCATTGATGTCGTAGGAGTTTTAACTCAATATGAATCAGTGCAACTCAATGACTATTTAGGCTCGGGCAGTAAATGGGGCTTTGATAGTAACAGATCAAAGTTAGTCATGTTACCACCACGCCAAAAAGAGACCGGTTCCAGTTGGTATAACGGAACTGCTGATGCTATTATTCATAATTTAGACTTCATTGATGAGTATGATCCAGAATATGTGCTCATCCTTTCTGGTGACCATATTTATAAGATGGATTATTCGAAGATGCTGGCTTTCCATAAAAAGATGAAAGCTAGTTGTACTATTGGTGCGATTAAAGTACCTTTAAAAGAAGCATCTAGGTTTGGAATTATGAATTGTGATGATAAGTTTGTCATTCAAAGTTTTGAAGAGAAACCAGCTGAACCAAAGAGTGATTTGGCTTCGATGGGTATCTATATTTTTACTTATTCAGTCTTAAAGAAGTATTTACTAAAAGAAGCTAAAGTTAAAAGAGATGAGCATGACTTTGGTAAGAATGTCATTCCAACTATGCTACAAAAAGGTGAGAAATTAGTCGCCTATCAATTTACCGGTTATTGGAAAGATGTTGGTACTGTCCAATCTTTATGGGAAGCCAATATGGACTTACTTGGGAGAAATGGCTTAGACTTATTTACGGAAAGATGGACTCCACGTATTATGTCGGAAGATACTTTTACTTTACCACAATATATTGGTAATCATGCTAATGTCTCTCATTCTTTAATCAATCAAGGAAGTAGCATCGAAGGAACTGTCAAAGATTCAGTTATTTTTGGTAACGTCCTTGTTAAAAAAGGTGCCAAAGTTATTGAATCAGTCATCTTCCCAGATTGTGTGATTGAAGAAGGTGCAGAAGTCTATCGTTGTATCGTTGATAATCATAAAACTATTGCTGCTCATACTATCGTTAATAAAGATAATAAGAGCATCAAATTAGTTTAGGAGGTAACTATGACAAAAATCTTTGGAATTGTAAATTTACATTATGATGAAGAATTAGCTAGTCTAACTTCCAATCGTCCTTTGGCTTCAGTTGCCTTTCTAGGTCGTTATACTTTTGTTGATTTAGCTTTATCTAACTTTGCGAATAGTGGCGTGGAAGAATTGGGTGTGCTCATCCAAAATAAACCCCGTTCATTACTTAAACATTTTGGCTTTGAACATAATGAGTGGTTACGTAACTCGAAGACGGGCAAAATGATCTTGATGTATAATGAATCGCAAAATAATAACCCAAAGTTAAATCATGCCTTTAATAATTTGGTAGAAAATGCTTGGGCTTTAAAAGATTCAAAAGCTGAATATGTGGCAATTGCTCCAGCTCATATCGTCATGCGTCTTGATTTTAGAGAAATGGTCAAGACTTTAAAACGAAAGAAAGCTGACATTGTGGTTGGCTTCTGTGATCCAATTAAAGTGAAGGAGCCTATCTATTATTCCTTTAATGAAAAAGGTGAATTAAAAGGAGTCGGTGAGGAACCAACCAAACATCTTTGTATTCATGTATTCTTGCTTAAACGACAAGTCTTACAAGAGATGATTAAGAATAACTTTAATAATGCTAACAAAATCTATGATCTCAATTGGTTTAATGCTACTAAAGATAAATATCGGGTAGTCGGTTATAAGTATCGGGGCTTTATTTCCTTTGTCGAATCCATTCAAGATTATTACAATCTTTCTATGGAACTACTTAAGCCAAGAAATACCAGTAAACTCTTTGTAAAAGACTGGCCGATTTATACTAGAACTTATAATACACCACCAACTTATTATGGCCATAACGTTGAAGTTAAAGGTAGTCTAATTGCTAATGGTGGTTTTATCAAGGGAACAGTCATCAATAGTATTCTTGGCCGTGATGTGACAGTCGGAGAAGGAGCAGTTATTACTGATTCAATTCTTTTCTCACGTTGCAATGTCGAAGCCGGAGCAAAACTCACTAAGGTTATTTGTGATAAGTCCGCTCAGATAACGAAAGACAAAGTTATTAAGGGGACGAGTAAGAACCCATTTATTGTTAAACAAGAGGAGATTGTATGAAGATATTATTTGTTGCTTCCGAAGCCGTGCCATTTTGTAAGACTGGAGGCTTAGCAGATGTGGCTGGTGAATTACCAGTAGCGTTAGCCAAACTCGGTCAAGATGTGAGCGTGGTTTTACCTAAATATTCCAGTATCAATGCTAAGTATGTGAAAGAGTTTAAATACTTAGGTAACTTTTATGTGGAAATGTTAGGGCATAGTGAATATGTCGGAGTCTTCAAATATATCGATAAAGGTGTGACTTTCTTTTTCATTGATAATGAAAAGTATTTCAATCGTCCAAATCTTTATGGTTACGATGATGATGCCATTCGTTTTGGTTTCTTTGATTGTGCCGTTGTCAGGATGATTCAACAGTTGAAATTACACTTTGATATCATTCATTTACATGACTGGCAAGCAGGGATGGTCGCACCATTGATTCGCGAGAACTTCTTATGGGATGATTTATTCAAGAACACCAAGATTATGATGTCGATTCATAATGCGGCCTACCAAGGTCTTTGCGATAAGAATTACTTGTATAATATCTTCCATATTTCCATGGATCAATATAACAACGGCAAAACAAGATTTAAAGATGCTTTATGTTTCTTGAAGTCTGGGATATTTTATGCTGATCGAGTTTTTACGGTTAGCGAACAATATATGAAAGAGTTACAAAATGGTGAGAACGCTTATGGTTTAGAGTTATTACTCTCGTACCGTAAGAATGATTTCTTTGGAGTTTTAAACGGCGTTGATTATGAAACATACAATCCAAGTAATGATCCTTTGATTGCTAAGAATTTCACTAAATATGATGTGAATAAAATCTTGAATAAAGGGGCCTTACAAAAACAGTTTAATTTAGTCGAAGGTAATGATATTCCATTACTTGTAATGATTACTAGATTTACCTTCCAAAAGGGAATTGATTTAGTGTTAGCGAATGTTGATTACATTGTTTCTCAAGGTGCTGAACTAGTGGTTTTAGGCAGTGGTGAAAGTCAATATGAGGCAGCCTTCGAAGCCTTCCATTCTAAGTATCCTGATAAGGTAGGAATTTATCGTGGTTACAATGATGAATTAGCTCATAAAATCTATGCCGGTGGTGACATACTACTAATGCCTTCAGCTTTTGAACCTTGCGGGATTTCTCAATTAATTGGAATGAGGTATGGGACCATCCCAGTCGCTCGAAATGTGGGTGGGTTACATGACTCAATTATTGATTATAATAAATCCATTACTCAAGGTGATGGTTTCTTATTTGAACACTATGATGCTCAAGGCTTACGCTATGGTATTTCAAGTGCCTTATTACGCTACAAGAGTTTAGTCAAATGGCGGGGAATAGTTAAGAATGCAATGGCCCAAGATTTCTCTTGGGAGAGAAGTGCTAAAAAGTATTTAGAACTCTATGAATCCTCCCCATTAAAGGGCTAAAAAACGTTTGACTTTTCGCTTTTACAATGCTAGAATCCTAGAGTAAATTAAAAAGGAAACGATACATGCTTTGGCAGATACGATACCTTCGGCCAAGGCATGTTTTTATTTGCCAAGACCAATAATTTGGGAGGCAAATATGGAGACAAATTATTTATTAGAAGAGAAGATTCCAAAATTGATGCGTAAGTATGCTATACCATGTCTAATTTCATTGGTAGTTGCGGCAGTTTATAACATTGTTGATCAGTTATTTATTGCTAATGCGGCTTATCTAGGTTCGAATGGTAATGCCGCAAATACTATTGTTTTTCCACTCACAATTGTGGCTTTAGCTCTTGCAGTTTTAATTGGGGATGGGTGTTGTGCATATGTCAGTATTTCACTTGGTAAAAAAGAGAAGGAAGAAGCTAATGTTAGCATTGGTAATTCCATTGTCTTATGTGTCATTGCAAGTCTAGTTTTAATGGCTATTTATTTAGTCTTTGAAGAGAAGTTAATAATTCTATTTGGTGGGCAAGTTAATCTTGAGACTTTTAACTTTGCAAAACAGTATTTATTTTGGATTGCGCTTGGTATTCCTTGCTATATGTTTGGCCAAGCTTTAAACCCAATTATTAGGTCTGATGGTAATCCTAGATTTGCGATGTTTGCGATGTTATTAGGAGCGATTACTAACCTCATTTTAGACCCCATCTTTATTAACGTTTTTAAGTGGGGAATGGAAGGCGCTGCAATTGCTACTATCATCGGGCAATTTCTAACTGCTTTAGTTTCTTTTATCTATCTTTTTAAGTTGAAAAATATAAAGTTAAACAAAAATAGTTTCAAACTAAATAGTAATGTTATTAAACAGTTTTTGAAATTAGGATTAACTAGTTTCAGTGCTCAAATATCTTTAGTTATTGCGATGGCAGTAGTGCAAAATGTTTGTACCAAATATAGTTTGCAAGATCCAATCTTTTCTCAACCTGAATATTCCCAAATACCTTTGGCAGTCTTAGGAATTGTAATGAAGTTTTTCCAAATTGCGATTTCAATTTCAATTGGGATTGCAGCAGGGTGTATTCCAATCGCTGGTTATAATATTGGTGCTAAGGCTTATTCAAGAGTTAAGCAACTATTGACTTACTTATTAGTTACTGAAGCTTTAGTTGGATTAGTTGCATTAATTATTGTCGAAGTATTCCCAGGTCAACTTATCTCTTTATTTGGAGCAAGTAATGAAAGTATCTATTATACTGAATTTGCAATTAAGAGTTTTAGAACATATCTATGTATGTTAGTTCTCGCTACAGTAAATAAAGGGACTTTCATTTATTTACAAGCTTTAGGTAAAGCCAAAGAATCAACCTTATTGTCATTAACTCGGGAAGTTATTTTTGGAGTAACTCTTCCCCTTGTTCTTCCTCTCTTCTTTGGGCTTGATGGCTTACTTTATTCCTTCCCAGTTTCGGATATTTTAACCTTCATCTTGACTACCTATATTGTGATTATGACTTACAAAGAACTCTCGATAGATAAAAAGGAGCAACTAGCTTAGTTGCTGCCTTTTTTTATGACTCTTCTTTTTATAAAAGACAATTAATAATGTGCATTCGACTGCGAGCACAATCACAAACTCAATCAGAGTTCGAATTGCAACTTCATAAAAGGCAGACTCAGGCATAGTAATTATCGAGACACTATCCCAAGGTAATAACCAATAATCATTATGGAAGAAGATATGATGGAAAGTGATAAAGGCATTATCAAAATCGGAGGCTGCGACAATTAATAAAACAGCTGAAGCCACAGTTAAACCAACAATGGTTAATAATCCGGCTAAGATACTACTACGTTTTATCGCATCACGTTTGATAATGAAATAAGCAAGACATCCTAAGAATATAACTGCACATATTGCAACTAATAAGCGTCCTTTTATAAAGAGAGCTTGAACATCATAATAATGCATGATTTCATCACTGATAAAGGCATCTTTAGTGGTGCCGTCTAAAGTAGTTATGCTGATTTGTAAATCATTACTTGAACCATAAGAATAAGTTAGAATTCGGTCAATTAACATGTTTAATGTTTCTTGTGACAAGTTAGAATCAATGGCTGACTCTGATCCAGTAAAATGGTTGATATAAATTTGCCGATTAAGGGCATTGGGCATAAAGGTAACATAAAGCGAGAGAATAAAAGTACACAAAGCCATAATTATTGCGAGAATAATTTGACAAATATTTGTTTTTGCTTTATTTTTTTTCATGTTATTATCATAGCACAATCGCGCGATAGTTGGTATAATGGAAAAAGTGAAAGTAGGTGGCTATATGTGGGCTTATCCAAAAGAGATTAAACCTGAAGAACCATTATTAGTAAAAGATGAGACACCAATTGGACGAGAAATCTTACTTGGTCTTATTTTTGGCTTTGGTTATATGACCATTATTCCGTTACCATTTATCTTTCTCATTGAACGTCTTTGTAGTGTCTGGAATGTGACGCTTCCTGATGATGTTGTTAGTGCTATCTCTCAATTAATCGGAGGAGTTATCGTTTTAGGATTAATGTTTGGGTTAGTTTCTAAAAGAACTAATAAAGCCATTAAAAAAGGCGTTACTCAACCCAATATTCTTTCCGGTTTAGTTACGGGAGCAATCATGTATGGTTTATCAATTCTAACGTCTATTGCTTTAGTAGCAATATTTGGCGAGAATATCACCAATGCTAATGAAGCATCTTTGGATGTTTTGGCCACCGAAGCTCCAATTGTTTATTGCTTACTTGTTTGTTTAGTGGCTCCAATGGTGGAAGAAATGATCTTCCGTTATTATATTTATCGTCCTTTAGAAAGAAATCGTAAGGTTTGGCATTTAGAAGAAGGCCAACTTTTCACTAGAAAACAATATATTATTAATATAATTGTAGCTTTGCTCATCTCTACCACTTTGTTTGCAGCAATTCACTTATCTTCATCCATTGCGGCAGGCACACTTGCTACTGATATTAAAACCTTACCGGCCTATTTAATTCCGGCTTTACCTTTAGGGATTTCTTATGCTAAAACTAAGCATATTGCAACACCAATCGTGGCGCATATGACTTATAATACGATTATCGTCTTCTTAAGTTTTGCTACTGCCAATAGCAACATTACTTCTGAAGTTAGTCAAATGATTGTGAGGTTATTTAAATGAGACCAATTCCTTTTATGACGACTCGCCCTATTGCTCATCGGGGTTATTATGATAATGTCACTATCCCGGAGAACTCCTTATTAGCTTTTAAGCGAGCGGTGGAGCATGATTATATGATTGAGTTAGATATTCAATTAACCAAAGATAACCAAGTGGTGGTTTTTCATGACAATACTTTAAAAAGAATGTGTAACCAACCTAATAATATTAAAGATTATACTTATGCCGAACTTTGTAAGTTTAAACTAGGGGAGACTGATTATCAAATTCCTTTATTTAGTGAAGTCTTAAAAGTAATCGGAGCTAAAGTTCCAGTTATCATTGAAATGAAACATGAAAAAGAGAAGGATCCAGACTTACCAAGAATCTCTTATGAACTATTAAAAGACTACCACGGAGAATTTGTCGTTCAGTCCTTTGATCCTTTCTTAGTTAAGGCTTATAAAAAACTAAATCCAGCTATTTTAAGAGGGATTTTAGTTTATGACTATGCCGATAATCCAATGCCAAAGCCAGTTTCTCGTTTATTAGCGGGTCTCCACTTTAATTTCTTGATGAAACCCGACTTTATTAATAGTGAAATGCACTATAAACCTAAAAAACTTAGAAAATTTAAAGAAAAAGGTGGGGCAGTTATTTGTTATACTGCTCGCAGTGAAGCGGATTATAAAGAGGCTTTTACTTACTTTGATAATGTAATTTTTGAAAAGTTTGAACCTAAATACTTTTATACTAGAAAGCATATTGATAGCAAATAAATAAACAGTTAGATATAATTGTTCTTGAGGTGAATAATATGGCAACAATTTTAAAAACAAAAGCCGAATTCGAAAAAGCAATTGAAGGTAAAGCCATCGTCGATTTCTATGCCGATTGGTGTGGACCATGCAGAATGCTTGGACCAACTATTGAAGAATTGTCCAAGGAATATGCAGGAAAGATCAATATCGTAAAAGTCAATGTTGATAACTTACGTGAAGTCGCACAACAATACGGTATTCAATCTATCCCAACCATTCTTTTCTTCAAGGAAAAGCAACAATTAGGGCGTGTGATTGGCTTACAAGACAAAGAAACTTTCGAAAAACTAATTAAAGAATACTTAAAATAAAGAGACATCAAAAGTGTCTCTTTTCTTTTGGTCTAAAGGTTTAAACCACCAAAAGTACCAAAAATACACAAAATATGAAGCTAATCTTGTCGATTGATGATAAACAAAAAAGAAAATAATCTTGAAGATTAGGAGGGCTTTTGTTATAATACTATTTGCCTACATTTCTGCAGGTGTAGTTCAGTGGTAGAACACGACCTTGCCAAGGTTGATATGCGAGTCCGATTCTCGTCACCTGCTCCA
>JAQUTO010000036.1 GCA_028694305.1 Bacilli bacterium | reverse complement strand
ATAGTCCTTGGATTTTACTCGTTGGTTTTATTGTTATTCTTTTGCTTGGCCTGGTTTTAGGCTTTGCTAAAGGATTTATTAAGATTATCTTTGGAATTATTCTTTATATTGTCTACGCCATTGTCGCATTCTTATTAGCAACACCAGTGGCTACTTGGTTATCAGGTTATGGCTTTATTGAGAATTGGATGACCAATTCTGGTTTTACCTCTACCGATGTTTATACCTTGATTCAAGGTTTTGTTCCAGACTTAGCGACTACTTGTTATAAAGTTATCGCCATAGTCGGATTGTTAATACTCGGTTTTATTGTTGTGGGGATTCTCTCTCACTTCTTAGCAAAATTTGTCAATAAATTCAAACTTACTAAGAAGATTAATCGTATTCTTGGAACTATCTTTGGTGGTTTAATTTCTTGCGTTGTCTTAACAGCGATGTTAACTGTTATTTCTTGTGAGTTATTGTTTAGTGGCGGTTCAACGTGGATTAAAGCCACTCCAGTTGTTGATGGCTTTAATGATGTAACTTCACAAGTTAGAGTAACTTTATTGTGCAACAAAGGTATCCCTTGTGATGTTGAAACCTTATTAGCTCGTTCTATAGGTGGTTCGGATATGAGTGCTGAAGACATCAGCCAGTATGCTGATACCTTTAGAAGATTCGATGAAATTACGAGTGACCCAACAGCTTATCTAAGTCAAGCAGTCAATGAAGATGGCTCGATTAATAATGAAGGCTTATCAGTTGTCTTAAGTGATGCAGCAGTCTTAAGTGCTTTATCAACTAAGTATGATGTGGGCGGTTCAATTTCAGGTATCTCATCGGATATGATTGATTCAGCCTTAAATGAAGTTCCTGCTGATACTGATTTAGGTCTGTCTAGTAAGGATGTTGAAAACCTAGAGACCATTAAGAGTAATCTCGATTTAACTCCTGAACAAATTAGTAAGATAGATAGTATTATCGCTAGTAATAGCGGCTCATAATAAAAAAGGGCTTCGGCCCTTTTTTTATGCTTGTCTTTCTCCGCGTTCATCAGGAATATATAATTGCGGAAATGTTTTTTTATCAAGTTGAATTAAGATGAAATAGGTGGCGGTACAAAGGATGCCTAAACCCAAATAGATATAGAAAGCGTGAGAATAAGGATTGGTATCTAAGAAGAACCCAATTAAGACTTGGCTTATCCCTGTGAATATACCATAAACAATGGTATTTAAGGAAGAGATTCTTCCTCGATGCGAAGCCGGTATTCTTCTTGTTATATAGGCCATTGATCCAATGGATGAGACAACCTCACCAACAGTAAAGAGGACCATTCCAACATAGATAAAGAAGAGGTTATTATAGAAAGCAAATAGGAGTAAAGAAACTGAATAGAGTAGTACTCCAATTCCACGTTTTGTTAAACCTAATTGTTTGCGCAGTAATAATGTTAGAACTGGTGTTGCTAAGATAACTACTAAACCATTTAATGAAGAAGCAAAGCCATAATAAGTTGAACTCATTTCGGCATAGGCTTCATCCATAGCTAAAGGTAGAACAATACTGGCTGAACTATAGACGGCACCACTTAAGGCCGCTACAATGGCCACATATAAAATAATTTTCTTGTCTTTTATGAAGGTCCATAATGAAACTTTTTCTTCATTCGCTTCATATTGGTTTTCTTTTTCCGATTCTTCTTTCAATGCAATCGCATCTTTCTCGTGAATAAAGAATATACATATTAAGGTGGTAGCAAAGGTGGCAATTCCCGTGATGATAAAGCAGAGACCCAAATAATTTTCAAAGAGTAAGCCACCAAGAGTTGGCCCAATAATAAAGCCCAAGTTCCAACCTAAATAACCCAAGGAATAGGCTCTTTCTCGATCTTTAGGAAGTGAGAAGTCGGCCACTAAGGCATCATAGGCTGGTTGTTCAATTTGGGCAAAGACAGCGGCTAACATAACGATACCGATAGTGAGATTTGAAATAGGAATTAGTCCAGCAACAATATAGCAAATGACGGTAATAGTATCAAAGATAATAATTATCGTTTTTCTTTTAAACTTATCAGTTAACTTACCCCCAATAATGGCGGCGGGTAAAGAGATTAGAAAGAAGATAGTTAAACATAAGGTAATTTGTGAGGGAGTGAAATCCAGTTTTCTTCGTAGTATCAAGGTTAATAGTGGCATCACAAAAGAACCCATGGCAGTAATGATTCGACCAATGAGTAAGTAATAGATTTCTTTTCTTAAACCTTTATACTGTGAAAAGAGTTTCATAAAATCACCAAACCATATTCTACCATGCTTACCTTGTATTATCTACCTAATTAGGGTTTTCTATTGCTAAAAGAGGGCTGATGAATTATAATAACAAATGCAAATGCGCTGGTGGCGGAATTGGTATACGCGCATGTTTGAGGGGCATGTGAGTAACATCGTACGAGTTCAAGTCTCGTCCAGCGCACCATGATTTATAGTTAAGATTGATATTTACTTATCAGTCTTTTTTTATGTTTTTGTATCAATCAAGAGGCTCAACTAATACTGCACAAATATGTAAAATATGGAAGCGCAAATATGTAAAGTTGTAATTGACAGATATGTAAAGTTGGAGTTAAAATATTAGTGGGTGAATAAAATGAAATATTTAACAAGAGTTGTGGATGATATCTTAGATTTAAAACTAGAATCATTTGGAGCAACATTAATTGTAGGACCCAAAGGTTGTGGGAAAACAACTACAGCTAAGCAAAAAGCTAGAAGCATTATTGATTTTCAAGATGAAGACCTAAGAGAAGGTTATTTAAAGGTGGCAGAGAATATGCCTTCAAAACTTTTGATTGGTAAAACTCCTAGACTTATTGATGAATGGCAAGATGCCCCAAAGATATGGGGAGCGATAAGGAAGTCGGTAGATGATAGCAATGAATCAGGCCTTTATATTTTGACTGGGTCGACTTCACAAATTGTTAATACTCCCCATACTGGTACAACTCGTATTTCTACTCTAAAGATGTACCCAATGAGCCTTTATGAAAGTGGAGAATCCGATGGAAGAATATCTCTACTTAAATTATTTGAAACCAAAGAACTTGAATTTATAGAATCAAAGTTATCGATAGACAATCTAATTTTTGCCATTTGTCGTGGTGGATGGCCAAGGTCTTTAAGTAATAAAACACAAAAAGCAAAACTCGAGATTGCCAACGATTTATTCTTTCAAACCTGTCATCGGGACATTTCCAATATTGATCACGTGAATCGTAATGCTCTTTGGGCCGAAGCAATTCTAAGGTCATATTCAAGAAATATTTGTACATTAGCGGAAACTAAAACCATTTTTGGCGATGTTACAGCGACCACAGGAATGACAAAACCAACATATTATGATTATATTCAGGCGTTGGAACAATTGTTTATTATTGAAGATATTCCTGCTTGGTGTCCCTCAATTCGATCAAAGGAAGCCATTAGAGCCAGTCATAAAAGAAATCTTGTTGATCCATCTATCGCGGTTGCTGCGCTGGGCGTTAGTCCCGACTATTTTAATTCTGACTTTAAAACTTTAGGTTTTCTCTTTGAGTCGTTGTGCATTAGGGATCTAAAGATTTATTCTTCGAGAATGAATGGAGAATTATCATATTACCATGATCGCTATGGCTTGGAAGCAGATGGCGTTTTACATCTAAAAGACGGAAAATATGCCCTTCTTGAATTTAAACTTGGTAGCAATGAAATTGATGATGGTGCGAAACATCTTTGTGAAATTGAGAGGTTAATAGATATCTATAATAAAAAAGAAAAACAATGTCCGTTGCGATTGCCAGACTTAAAGATAATAATTACGGGGAGCCAATATGGCTACAAAAGAGAAGATGGTGTCATTGTTTTACCTATAGGATGTATAAAAGACTAGAAAATGAATAATTATGTGTTAGTTAACATCAGTCTTTTTTTATGTTTTATTTGTTGGTTTTTTATGTTTCAGTGTAAAATAGTAAATGAGGTGTTATTATGGAAAAAATTGAGATTAAATTTATTCGTTATGTCAAGATTGATACAGAATCAAGTGAGACATCTAAAACTTATCCTTCAACTGCTAAACAATTGGATTTAGCTCGATTACTAAAAAAGGAATTAATCGAACTAGGAGTCAAGGATGTTATTATGGATGAATATGGTTTAGTCTATGCCCATTTAGATGGAGAAAAAGACTTACCAACCATTGGCTTAATTGCTCATATGGATACCGCTCCAACTATTCGTGGTGGTAATTATGAGCCAAGAGTCGTAACTAATTATGCTGGCAATGACATTAAACTAAATGCAACTTATACTTTATCACCAAAGCAATTTCCTCATTTGTTAGATTTAAAGGGCAAAACTTTAATTGTTACTGATGGTGATCATTTACTTGGTGGTGATGATAAGGCTGGCGTTGCGATTATTATGAGTATTGTAGAATATTATATAAATCACCCTTCTATTAAGCATTGCCCAATCGCAGTTTGCTTTACACCTGATGAAGAAATTGGGGGAGGGCCTTTGCATTTTGATGTTAAAAAAATGCACGCTGATTATGCCTATACTTTGGATGGTGGTCCAAGTTGGGATATTAACTATGAAAACTTCAATGCTTCCAGCGCGGTTGTTTCAATTAAAGGCGTCGGTATTCATCCGGGAAGTGCTAAAGGAATTATGGTTAATGCTTCCTTATTAGCAATGGAATTTAATGCTCAACTTGATCCAGATGCTATTCCAGCCAAAACTGAAGGGTATCAAGGATTTAATCACTTATGTGAAATCAAGGGTGATATTGAAACTTGTGAAATGGGTTATATCATTCGTGACCACGATGAAAAGAAACTTCATGCCAAAGAAAAAGAATTCATTAGAATTGGGCAAGAGTTACAAAAGAAATATCCAACCAGTGAAGTTAAAGTCACCATCATTCCAAGTTATAAAAATATGCGTAATTATTTTGATAAAGATAAGACCGCTATTAATGCCATTACTAAAGCTTATGATAAAGTTGGAATTAAATATACTTTCTCGGCAATTCGGGGTGGGACAGATGGCGCAACAATCACTTATATGGGTTTACCTTGTCCAAATATTGGCAATGGAGACCGCTGTTGCCACGGCCGTTATGAACATGTTGTAGTCGAAGAGATGTATCAAGTCTTTGATGTTGTTAAAGCCCTATTAGAACAATAAAGAAAAGCCACTTAAATGTGGCTTTTTTAAAATCTGAAAGCCCTTTTATATGGCATGATTTTTTTATTATGCTATAATCGGTTTATTACGAGGTGAATTAATGGAAACTATAGCTTATTTAGATCCCAAAAATTATGATTCCAAACTTCCTGTTGTTAGAAGGGAAGCGGTTAGAGGTGTAATTTTTGTGGATGGGAAACTACTGATGATTTCATCTAAATGTGATGAGGTTGTTTTCCCGGGCGGTGGAATCCAAGGCCAAGAGACCGATTTAATGGCACTTAAAAGAGAAATCAAAGAAGAAACGGGGTATAACATAATTGAGAGTAGTGTGAAACCAATTGGGAATATAATCGAACACCGTAAAGATCGTTATGAAGAGCGAATATGGCATCAAGAAAACCGTTATTACTCTTGTGATGTTGATAAAACTACTCTTTCTCAGACTAACTACACTCCCGGTGAATTGAAACGGGGATTAGGAGTTATTTATCTTTCTATTCCTGAAGCTATGCAGCGCAAAGAAGAGAAATTTAAACAAGAAGGTATCCAGTCATGGAATGAGAGGGGTTATCTAATTCTCCAGTATTTACAAGCCAACAAAGAGGGATAATACGCTGTATTATCTTTTTTTATTATGTTATAATTTGTAATTACATGGGGATATGGCGAAATTGGTAGACGCGCTACCTTCAGGAGGTAGTGGGTAACACCATGTGGGTTCGAATCCCACTATCCCCACCACTTTTAACGTAAAAGATCTATAGTTTTTCGCAAGTTACGAACCTCGTTTAAATTCAATCTGTCGCAAATGTGTCAGCACACCTATGTTGAGAAGTACCCAATCGAGGCATGCTTGGAACTCAAAATAAACATATTAGAAGTGTATTGAACAAAAACGCAGATAACGCAAAAATGTTCAATGAAGGTTTCTAAAATGATAAAAAGAGGAGATTATTATGTTTGAAAGAATGCTTAATAAACAAATAAAACCAACAATGAAAGAAATGGCTGATTATTGCGGGGAAGAATCAGAATGCTTTTTAAAGATTAACAGTTGGTTATCAAAGGCATTTAGCACTGAACAAAAAATAGTCTTTCCTTATGGCAATAAATATGGTTGGGGTGTTGGTCATTATAAAAACCATAAACTTATTTGTAATATTTTTGCTGAAGCGGGGGCTTATACGGTTATGCTACGTTTATCAAATAAGCAATTTTCTTTTATCTATGATAAGTTAAATAATTACTCACAAGAAGTGATAGACAATAAATATCCTTGTAGTGATGGTGGGTGGATTCATTACCGAGTTGTTACTCAAGAACAATTCGAAGATATCCAAAAACTTTTAGAAATTAAGTGTGCGTAACATTTAAAAACCATGGAGATAGTCCAAGTAACTATCAAAGTCTAATGAGTAGGTCAACAGTTTGTCATTTTCTTGTTTTTCTTGGAAATTTAAATGGGTAAATAAGCCAATAGAACGAGCATTTTCAGTACAGATTTTAGCTTGTATTCTTTCAATTCGCCATTCAAAAAAGACTTCTCTTAATATTTGTTCTAGGGCATGTTTAGCGTATTGTTTACCCCATTTATCTTCTTCGCCGATGGCAATAACTACTTCATATTCTTTGTTCTTACGAATGGTAAAAAGATTGATAAAACCGATACATTCTTGATCTAAATCAATCAAAAAGAAGCGACCATCTTGATTTAAATAAAAAGTCAAAAGATCACTTTGATTGCGATTGATAACCTGCTGAATACTATCAATAGAATTGATATCTTCATTTAAATATTGAGTAATGTTTTTATCTTCCAGCCAAGTGATTATTTTCTTGGCATCTTTTTGTTTTACTTCTAAACGTAACGATACTGCCATTCTAACAAGCCCTCCATCATCATAAATGATTAAGCCTGTTAGATTTTCTAATGGTTCTTAATTTGCTGTCTATATCATAACTAAAAAGAAAAGATAATTCAAGCCTATAAAGTCGTTTTTATTTATAATGCTGATTGGTGGTATAATTTCAAGAAATAAGTTACAATATATCTAATTATAGAGGTGATAGAATGGACTACACATTGAATAAGAAATACAAACTAATTAGAGCTCAAATTATTAAGCAAACATCAACTAGTCCAATTGAGATAGCAAAATCTATCATGCATGAAGATTATATTAGTATGCATGGGCCAGAACATCATTTCTTGGATGGAGCTTCTTTTTTAGTGGCTTATAAAAATGCAGGTGGAGAAGTAAATCTAGATGAAGCATTAGATGCTTTAGCTAAAAGAACAATTATGATGCCTGGTGCAATGTGTGGCTATTGGGGAATGTGTGGCGCGGCGGCTTCAGTTGGAGCAGCCCTTTCAATCATTCATCATACAAGTCCATTGTCGAATGATTCATTCTACAAAGATAATATGGAATACACTTCATCTTTGATTAAGAAAATGAGTGAAATTGGTGGACCACGTTGTTGCAAACGAAATGCCTTCCTAGCCTTAAGTGAAGGAGTCAGATTTGTTAATCAAAAATATGGAGTACAAATGGAACTAACTCCTATCAAGTGTGAATTTTCGCCCCATAATCCGCAATGTATCGGACCTAGATGTCCATTCAATCAAAAATAAAGACCAAACAATTAAGTTTTGGTCTTTTTATTTCTTATGATCTTTGCGCCAAGTTTTAATTTCTTCTAAGCGTTTTTTATATTTACCTTCTAAACCTTGTTCACTAGGGAGATAGTATTCTTTGTCTTTAAGTGAATCTGGTAAGCATTGCATTGCCGCAATTTTATCAACAGTATCATGGGCATATTGATAGCCTTGTCCATACCCTAAATCCTTCATTAGGGTAGTTGGAGCATTTCTGATATTTAATGGGACTGGTTCTGCTAACATCTTCAAAGCATCTTGTTTGGCATCTTCATAAGCCACATAGAGTTTATTGGATTTAGGCGATAGCGCCATAAAGACCACTGCTTCTGTTAAATTGACATTACATTCTGGAACACCGATATAGTGACAAGCATTATAAGCAGCTACTGCAATTTCTAAAGCATGCGGGTCAGCAAGACCAATATCTTCACTAGCAAAGCGAATTACTCTTCTAGCAATCTAAAGTGGATCTTCACCGGCTTCAAGCATTCTGGCTAACCAGTAGATGCTTGCATCGGGGTCAGAATTT
>JAQUTO010000035.1 GCA_028694305.1 Bacilli bacterium | reverse complement strand
AAGAAGAATCATACTATCGTTAAGACGTTCTCACCGGGTCGCAGTGATGAGAATGTTATGAAGATTTACAAGGGCTGGAAAAAAGCCGTAGCTGCAACACGCAGTTTTAAGTAGCGCATCTTGACTTTTAATTGGAGTATGATATACTACTTTTGAAAGTTGGTCATATTATTGAGTAAATTTCAAAAGAGGTGATTAACGTGCGCCAAATTCAACGAGATTTTTACTTAAATGAACTCATTTCTCGCAAAGAGAATGGGTTAATTAAAGTTATCACCGGAATTAGAAGATGTGGCAAAAGCTACCTTCTTTTTAAGATTTATTACGATTATTTATTATCGTTAGGTATTAACAAAGACAATATTATTGCGTTATCGCTTGATGATGATGCATCCATAGAGTATCGTGATCCCAAAAAACTTTCACAATATATCCGTGATAAACTAACCAATAATGCAGATATGCACTATATTTTTATTGATGAAATTCAATACGCCATCGCCAAAGAAGACTTGAAGAGTGAGAAACCTTTACCTTTATATGGCGTTTTAAATGGTTTATTGAAATTAGATAATGTTGATATTTATGTAACAGGTAGTAATTCAAAACTACTTTCTAAAGATGTCTTAACCGAATTTAGGGGTCGGGGAGATGAAGTTAGGATTTATCCACTCACTTTTAAAGAATATTACACCTATCTTGGCGGTGATAAAGCTGATGCTTATGAAGATTATGCTTTATATGGGGGCTTACCTTTGGTTTTAGCCAAAACATCACCAATAGAAAAAGAAAAATATTTGGCAAGTCTTTTTAAAGAAGTATATTTAAAAGATATTGAAGAGCGCTATAATATTGCTAAACCCCAAGTAATGGCTGGTTTAATTGATGATTTATGTTCCTCGATTGGTTCTTTAACCAATGCTTCTAAAATTGCCAAGACTTTGAATTCGCTCGGTGAAGTTGAAGTTAATTCCCAAACAATAGCGACTTATCTTAACTATTTAGAAGAATCTTTCTTGTTTAATGAAGCTAAGCGCTACGATGTCAAAGGGAAAAAGTATTTCTCATTTCCATCCAAGTTTTATTGTAGTGATTTGGGTTTAAGAAATGCTCGCTTAAGTTTTCGCCAACATGAAGAAGGGCATGCAATGGAGAACATCATTTATTATGAGTTACTCTCGCGCGGTTATTCGGTTGATGTTGGTGTTGTGCAACTTAACGAGAAAGATCAAACAGGAAAGTTGTGCCAAGTGCAAACAGAGATTGATTTCGTAGTCAATGCCGGGATGAATAAGTATTACATTCAAGTCTCGCTTAATAATGACAGCCTAGAGCGAGAGTTAAGACCTTTGTTAGCCACTAATGATTTCTTTAAGCGAATTATTGTGACTAAATCAAGACAAAAACCTTGGGTGGATGAAAGTGGAATTCTCCATATGGGTTTATATGATTTCTTATTAGATGAGCAATGTATTAAGTGAGGTGGATAAGATGTACGATGTTTTAATTATTGGCGGTGGAGTTATTGGCTGTAGTATGGCTCATGAATTAGCCAAGTATCAACTAAAAATAATCCTTCTAGAAAAAGGATTAGATGTTTGTGAAGCCACAAGTATGGCTAACAGCGCTATTGTCCACTCTGGTTATGACCCTTTACCAAATACTTTACACGCCACTTTAAATGTGGAAGGTAATAAAATGATGGACCAAGTCTGTCATGACTTAGATGTCGAGTTTCAGCGGATTGGTTCTTTAACTTTAGCTTTTAATGATGAAGAAGTGGCAACTTTAAATGACTTAATTAAAAGAGGCCAACAAAATGGTGTCCCAGTTGAGTTATGGGATAAAGAAAAGATCTTAAAAGAAGAGCCATGTATAAATAATGGTGTCAAAAAAGCTTTATTTGCACCAACATGTGGCATTGTGAATCCTTTTGAACTCACGATTGCTTTAATGGAAAATGCTATGGATAATGGAGCAGAACTAGCTTTAAATCACGAAGTAACAAAGATTAAAAAGGTCAAAGACCATTTTGAAGTTACTTGTGCTAATAAAAAAGTTTTCGAAGCTAAAATAGTGGTAAATGCGGCTGGTTTATTTAGTGGTAAAATTGCTGAGATGATTGGTAACAAAGACATTGTTATTCGCCCTCGTAAAGGAGAATACTATGTGCTTGATCATTTTGAAGCACCGTTTATTCATCATACTTTGTTTCCATGTCCAACCAATAAAGGAAAGGGTGTTTTAGTCACTCCGACCACCCATGGTAATTATTTAGTTGGGCCATCAAGTGAATATACCTTTGACGCGGGAGATGTCGCTACTGATTCTAATGATTTAGCAATTATTAAAACCAAGGCCAATGCCATGGTTAATAATATCCCATTCAATCAAATGATTCGGGTTTTTGCGGGTGATCGCGCAGTGCCACAAACAGCGAGTGGTGACTTTATTGTAGAAGAGGATAAAAATAACCCTAACTTCTATCATGCGGCCGGTATTCAATCACCAGGACTAGCTTCATCTCTAGCTATTGCGAATAGACTTCGTGAGTTAATGGAAAAACATAATAAGTTTAGTTTAAATAAGAATTATGTTCCAACTCGTCGGCCTTTAATTCGTCTCAATAAAAAGAGCATTGAAGAAAGACAAAAGCTGATTGCCAAGAATCCAAAATTAGGCAAGATTATTTGCCGTTGTGAGATTGTTAGTGAAGGTGAAATCGTTGATATTATTCACCGTAATTGTGGCGCAACCACAATCAAAGGTGTTAAGAAACGGGTTAGACCTGGCTTTGGTAAATGCCAAGGTGGATTCTGTGAGGCTTTAGTCTTACATATTTTAGCCAGAGAGTTACACCAAGACTTACTTGATATTGATTATGGTGCACCAGGTTCCTATATCTTACTTAAAAAGACTAAGGAAGAGGGTGAGCACTAATGAAAGAATATGATATCATCATCATTGGTGGTGGGAGTGCTGGTTTAGCTGCTGCAATTACTGCTTATGATGAAGGCATTAAGAATATCTTAATTATTGAAAAAGAGAAGTATTTAGGGGGCATTTTAAATCAATGCATCCATACTGGATTTGGAGTGCATGAGTTTAAAGAACTGATGTCTGGTCCCGAATATGCCGAAAGATTTATAACCCAATTAGAAAGTAGAAAGATCCCTTATTTACTTGAAACAGTTGTTTTAAGTATTGATGAAAATAAAAATGTTTATTACTCCTCTGAAAAAGAAGGGTACCAAGTTGTTCATACTAAAGCCATTATTTTAGCAGCTGGTTGTATGGAAAGAAATCGGGGAGCAATTGCAATTCCAGGCGATAGATGCAGTGGAGTTATGACTGCTGGTATTGCTCAAAGATACTTGAATATTGATGGTTATTTAGTAGGTAAAAGAGTTTTTATCCTAGGTAGCGGTGATATTGGTTTAATCATGGCAAGAAGAATGACATTAGAAGGTGCTAAAGTTTTAGGAGTAGCTGAACTAATGCCATATTCTAATGGCTTAACTAGAAATATTGTCCAATGCTTAAATGACTTTGATATTCCTCTTTACTTATCCCATACCATTACTAAAACAGTCGGTAAAGGTCGACTAGAACAAATTGAAATCAGTGCGGTTGATAAGAATTTTCAACCAATTAAAGGGACTGAAAAGACCTTTGATGTTGATACTTTGTTACTCTCAATTGGTTTAGTTCCTTATAATGATTTATTAGATGCTTTCCATTTACAGTCCAATCCAAAAACTAAAGGAGCAATTGTCAATGAATCATTGGAAACATTTTGCCCAGGTGTCTTTAGTTGTGGGAATGTCTTGCACGTTCACGATTTAGTTGATTATGTAACTCGGGAAGGCCGAAAAGCAGGTCACAATGCTGTTAGATATGTGAAAGGCGAATTACACCATGAGCAAGCTGAAATCAAGATTGTGGCAGGAAAGGGTTTAGGTTATATTGTTCCAAATTACTTACAACCAAGTAACTTAGAAGATAAATTAACACTAAACTTTAGAGTAGTTACTCCTTATTCAGATAAGAAATTAATTGTTAAATTAAACGGTACCATCATTAAGAGTGTCTTTAGACCGCATATGTTACCGGCAGAAATGGAAACAATGGATATTCCAAAAGATTTAATCACCGTTAGCTCTGGTGAGTTAAGTGTAGAAGTGGAGGGAGCGTAAATGAAAGAGATCATTTGTGTTGTCTGTCCTAAGGGTTGTCACATTTTAGTTGATGACAGTGGGAAGATGAGTGGGTATACTTGTCTTAGAGGCAAGAAATATGCCGAAGATGAGTTAGTTTGTCCGAAAAGAACGCTAACATCCACAGTAAAGATTGTCTCCAGTGAGATGGTGCGTTTACCGGTTGCAACTAATGGCGATATTCCAAAAGCTTTGCTCTTTGAAGTGATGCAAGATTTAGCTAAAGTTGAAGTCAAAGCTCCGATTCATCTCCATGATGTAATTATTAAAGATGTACGGGGAACAGGCGTCGATATTATTGCAACTAGAAGTATATTAAAATAAAGGGGAAATAACATGAAAATTTTTATTGATACTGCGAATGTCGAAGAAATTAGAGAAGTCAGTACTTGGGGTTTTATTGATGGTGTTACAACCAATCCAAGTTTAATTGCTAAAGAAGGTAGAGATATCGTTGATGTCATCAAAGAGATCACTACTTTAATTGATGGTCCAATTAGCGCTGAAGTGCATGAAGGCTTAGCCAAGGATATGGTTAAAGAAGCCATTCCATATGCTAAGATGCACAAGAATATTGTGATTAAGCTTCCAATGACCATTGAAGGACTGAAAGCTTGTAAAGAATTAACGAGTAAAGGCATTAAGACTAATGTAACTTTGGTCTTTAATTTAACTCAAGCGGTTGCTGCTGCGAAATGTGGTGCGACTTATGTTTCTCCATTTATGGGAAGACTTGATGATATTACTTTAGGGACTGGGGCTGCTTTAATTGAAGATATTGCCACTGTTTTTGCTACTTATGAATATAAGACTCAAATCATTGCTGCTTCTATTCGTAATGTTGAACATGTGAATCAAGCTTTACTTGGTGGCGCTGATGTTGCAACTATTCCATTTAAGGTTTTAAAAGAGATGTTAAATCATCCTTTAACCACCAAGGGATTAGTCATCTTTGCTGATGCAAGTAAGAAGAAATAATGAAATTAGTTATAGCGACTACAAATGCTAATAAACTGCGTGAATATCGGGAGTTATTCGCTCCTTTTAAGATTGAAGTTTTAGGTCTAAAAGATGTAAATTATACCAAAGAAATTGAAGAGACAGGCACCACATTCGCTGAAAATGCCATAATCAAAGCCGAAACTGTCTCAAAAGCCCTGAATTGTTTAGTTGTTGCCGATGATTCAGGTCTTTCGATTCACGCTTTAGAAAATTTTCCGGGTATTCATTCAGCCCGCTTTATGGAAGGTCACTCTTACCAAGAAAAATGTGCAGAACTGATTCAAAGAGTGAAACCTTATAAAGACCGCAGTTGCGATTTTACTTGTGCGATTGCCTTAGCAATTCCTAAACAACCAACTCAGGTTGTAGAGGGTAAGTTCTATGGCGAAGTTGCTACTTCTTATCGAGGAAGTGGTGGCTTTGGTTATGATCCAATCTTCCTAGTGCCAAGTTTAGGAAAGACAGTTGGTGAACTTGGTGAAGAAGTAAAAAACACAATGTCCCATCGTTACCTTGCTACAACAAAACTGATTGCATTAATGAAAAAGGCTGGAATTATCGAGTAAAAAACAACCATAACTTGAAACAGATGGTTGTTTTTCTTTGCTTTTAAAAATTGCGCTTGACTAAATGTCCCAAATGGTACAATTAAGTTTGGTGAGATAAATGCAAACAAAAGATGTTATTCATGATTTATTAATAATTAAGCAGATTCTAGGTATTTCTGATAGTATATTGGCTAAAGAACTTGGAGTATCGAGATCTACTCTAAATCGTTGGGTTACAGGAGAGTCTACTGCCTCTCAAAGCAAAGTTCAATCCTTATATACTTATGCCTATAAAAGGAATGTCAGCATTAATCTAATCAAGTCACAACTCTATCAAGATGATTATAGTAAGAAAGAGAGTAAAGTGATTTTCCACGGGTCAAAATATGGAATTGAAGGTCCAATTGATTTAACTAAAACAAATGTAAAAAATGATTTTAGGCGAGGCTTTTATTGTGGCGAAAAATATAGCCAGGCCGCCATGTTTGTTTCATCTAATTCAACTCCGTATGTCTACATCTTATCTTTTAACCAAAAGAATCTAAAGGGCGTAAAGTTCGATGTTGATACTAAGTGGCTGATTGCTATTGCTTATTATCGGGGTAGATTAGAAGAATATAAAAATTCAGATATCATCAAACAAATTGTTGCCGATGTCAGTTCGGCTGATTATTTAATTGCTCCTATTGCCGATAACAAGATGTTTTCAATTATTGATAATTTTATTGATGGAGATATTACTGATGAGGCTTGTAAACACGCTTTATCGGCTTCAGATTTGGGTTATCAATATGTTTTATTAAGTCAAAAAGCCATCAATAGTTGCAAGATTTTATCAACTTGCTATTTGTGTGATGAAGAGCGAGAAAAATACCATAATAGCCGTATTGAAAGTATGAAGGAGGGTAATGATAAAGTAAAAGCTAGCCGAATTCAGTATAGAAATATTGGTAAGTATATTGATGAATTATTAAAGGGAGGGGAATAGTATGAGGGAAATGGATACAGTTGGATTAACTTATTGCAATTGCCAAGCCAGTATCTTTGAACTATCAACTAGTGTTTTGGCTTGCAGTTCTAATATGTTTATTCGGCGTTACATCTATTCTGATGTAGCAAAACAAATGGATCGATTAGACTTCAATATTATTACTCCCGATTTGGCTTTTGAGGAAATTAAAAGCAGATATGGAGATGCTGAACAAAAGCAGAAATATCCGCCAAATGTTATGTATTGGTTGGGTTATATTTATCGTTATTGGTCTTATGCCCATGAAATAAGCATATTAAGTATCTATAAGATGATTAGACCAAGTGAATTAGCAGGTCTTTATCCTGCTTATCATACACTTGACCCCGAAATGGCAATTCAAAGAATTATTGAAGCAAAAAAAATAAAACAGCAACCTAATCTAGAGGAAGCTGTTAATATGTATCGAGAAATTATCAAGAAAGTCGATGCTTATTTTGATAAAGGGTAATTGTTGATTATAAAATCTGACAATTCTTGGTAACTTGGTATTCCTACCATGGCATATTTTGCGTATCCATCTATTGCGATGATTAAAGTTGGAGTTAAGAAAGAATAACCGTTCATTGAAGGCACATTATCGGGGTTACCAGTTGAGTCATAGATGGCTTGCGAGATATAATCACCAAAACTTTTAATTGTTTCGGAATTAAAATAAGAATCAACATAAGATCCATCTTCATTTTGATGGACATCGATTCGATAAATATCATATTCATTATGGTAAGTTAGAAAAGCGTTGATAAGAGGGTAAGCTTGCTCACAATGGTAACATTCTTGGCTACTAACTAAGAAGATAAAAGATTCATAGTTATTGGATTTTGTTGAGATGTCTAAAACACTGGCTTCGGTGTAAGTTTTCGGATTACCAATGGCCGTTATTTGTTGTGATGATGAGGAAGTGGAAGTCGAGGATGAAGTAGTATTTCCACAACCAACTAGACATAAAGCTAATAATGTTATTAATAAGATTTTTTTCATAGTTTTCCTTTTTAATAAAATAGACCCAAGCGAGTCTATTTGTTTTTTAATCAGCAACGCCGAGTAAGTCGGCAAGTTCAGCGTAGTCAGCAATACCTACTAAAGCATTATCTGGACTACCTTTTGTGAATTGAATCACAGTTGGAGTTCCAATGTTATATTCATCGGTAGTGGCATTGTAGTTAGATGCTTCACCAGCACTAGTAATGGCCACATCAATAAGTTTACCAAAGTTATAAATCTTTTCATCGGTAATAGTGGTATCCAAATACTCTTCATTAGTTGAATCATATTCAATATCGATTGAATAAATAGTAAGATTTGGATAAGAACTCATCAACTTGTTGAAGATAGGGTAAGCCTTCAAACAGTTAGAACAAGTTTTTTGAGTAATGAGAACATAGAATGTTTCATTATTATCAATGCGTTCATTAATTTTATCTAATGTTTGAGTTGTACACTTCTCACAAGTGGTTGAATCTGTATGATTGGTTTTCCAATTATTAACCCACTTTGGGACAAGTTGTAAGCCAAAGACTAAGACAAAGACTAGGGCAACTAGTAAAACTGGTTGAAGCCAGTAATTATTTTTAAAGGTATTCTTAATTTTTTCTTTATTCACGGCGGATCGTCCTCCTTAGACTAGATAATGATAACATTATTATCTAGGAAATTCAACTGATTATTATTATAATAATAAGGGAG
>JAQUTO010000034.1 GCA_028694305.1 Bacilli bacterium | reverse complement strand
ATCGGATTCTTGGTTTTAATATAAACATACTTACCTAGGGCTTTTTGGAATTGCTCTAAACTCTTCAATGGCCTTTCCACTCCCGGAGAAGCCACTTCAAGGGTGTATTCATCTTTCAAGAACGGGACATCATCAAGTAAGATTGATAGTTCTTGCGAGATTTGAACACAAGTGTCTAAATCCATCGCACCATCTGCTCTTTCAATTAAGATTTCAAGCACATAATTGCTTTTATCTTTACGATAATCTAAGTTATAAAGAATGACCTTATTTTTAACTAAAATTGGTTCAATTAACTTAATTAAGTCTTGTTTTTGTTGTTCTTGCATATCCTCACCCCATTTTAAGTAAAGTAAGAGTGGGGTTTCCCCCACTCATAAACTTATACACGAGCATTATAACATAAGACTAATTCCATTACAAGAATTATTACTTAGCTCCTTCTAATGGATGATGAGCTTCGTATTTCTTTCTTTCGACTGTATCGAGAATCTTCTTTCTTAGTCGGTAACAAACTGGTGTAACTTCCACTAATTCATCTGGATTAATATAATCAAGTGCCACTTCAAGTGACATCATTCTTGGCCGTTTTAGTACCACTGTTGGATCTTTACCAACACTTCTTTGGTTCGAAAGGTTCTTAGTCCGGCAAACATTACAAGTGAGATCCATATCATACGCGTTCTCACCAACAATCATGCCCTGGTAGACTTCAGCACCTGGTTCAATAAACAAAGTGCCCCGTGGCTCAAGTTGTTGAATAGCATAGTGAGTCGCTTGACCATTATCGGTTGCGACCATGACACCAATACCTCTTCTACCAACTTCAGCATTTGCAGTTGGGCGATATTCACGATAAGTATGGTTAATAATTCCATAACCTTTAGTGAGGGTTAAGAAATCAGTCATGAAGCCTAATAAACCTCTTGATGGAATGACATAAGTTAACTTAACTTGGTTCTCATGAGTTTGCATATCTAATAATTCTGCACCCCGTGGACCTAAAGCCTCCATAACTGGGCCTTGATATTCTTCTGGTAAATCGATTTGTAAATCTTCATAAGGTTCACATTTCTTACCATCGATAACTTTAATAATAACTTCTGGTTTAGATACTTGAAGTTCAAAACCTTCTCTACGCATGTTTTCAATTAAAATTGAAAGGTGTAATTCACCCCGACCTGAGACTACCCAGGAATCGCTATTCTCAATCTTAACCACTTTCAAAGACACATCTCTTTGTGTCTCTTTATATAAACGGTCTTGAATTTGACGAGCCGTTACAAACTTTCCTTCCCGACCAGCAAATGGTGAGTCATTAGCAGCAAAAGTCATCTGTAATGTAGGTTCATCAATCTTGATTGGTGGTAAAGCTTCTAAACAATTTGGATCACAAATAGTTTCGCCAACACTAATATCAGCTAACCCTGCAATAGCGCAAATATCACCAGCATCGGCTTCTTCAATCTCAATTCGTTTTAGACCACGATAACCTAATAATTTTTGAATTCTAAAGTTTGTAGTTGTCCCATTATTACGCATACAAGTGACACTATCTCCAACTTTAGCTTTCCCCCGAGTAATTCTACCAATACCAATTCTACCAACATAATCATTATAGTCTAATAAGGCTGGTTGAAATTGGAATGGCCCATTTGGATCTACTTTTGGTTCAGGTATATATTTAATAATGGATTCAAAAATTGGCTCCATTGTATGTTGTTGATCTTCTAATTTAGCTGAATAGGAACTTGTTCCTTTTAAGGCTGAGGCATAAACTACTGGAAAATCCAATAAAGAATCATCAGCACCCAACTCAATGAATAGTTCCAAAGCTTCATCGACCGCTTTTAAAGCATCGGCATGGGGCCGGTCAACTTTATTGACTACCACGATTGGTTTTACATGAGCTTGCAAAGCTTTCTTCAAGACAAAACGAGTTTGTGGCATAGTTCCTTCGAATGCATCAATGACAAGTAAAACGCCATCGACCATTCGCATAATTCTTTCAACTTCACCGCCAAAATCAGCATGCCCAGGAGTGTCAAGGATGTTTATCCGGTAATCTTTATAATTGATAGCAGTTGTTTTCGCTAAAATGGTAATGCCTCTTTCTCTTTCAATGGCATTACTATCCATAACTCGATCTTCAACTTCTTCATTTTCTCTAAAAGTACCAGATTGCCGTAGCAATTGATCAACTAACGTTGTTTTCCCATGGTCAACGTGAGCGATGATTGCAATATTTCTTATTTTCATCCTAAAACCTCGCTTTTTGCACTAGATGATTATATCACTCTCGCTTTTGTTTGTAAAAAAGTATTTTTTGATGCAATAAAAACCGAGGCTTGATGACCTCGGTTATCTTTATTTTTTAAGTTCAGCAATCTGTTTCTCTAAAGTCTCAACTAAAGCATCTGAAATGATTTCCATCATTGGAACAACATCAAGTTCCCGATTGTATTTTTCAAAGGCTTTGATATATTGTTTTTTAACTTCATTTTTAATGGCGATAGGAGGATATCCGGCTTTCATCAATTGATAGTTAATGATTAAGCGACCAACTTGCCCGTTTCCATCTTGGAATGGGTGAATATTTTCAAATTTGATATGGAATAAAGCAATCTTTTCAATTACATCCATGTTGTTCATTTCTCGATATTCATCAAATAACTTATTCATAAAATATGAGATATGACGAACTGGTGGTAAATTTTGAGCATGAGGAATTGTGATAAAATCACTCCGATATTGACCTCTAAAGTCTGCACTGGCACCTACATAGAGAATACTATGAAGTTCTTTAACGATTGGTTCAGAGATATTAACATCATCATCAACCATTTTCTTAATATAATTAGAAGCATCATATAATCCCGCTGTTTCTAGTTCTTCCCGATTGTCTTTAGAAGTGTTCGCAACTCCATTTTCACAAATTTCCTTGACTTGATCATAGGATAATGAGCATCTTTCAATCGCGTTGCATTCATAAACGAAATCAAATTGGTTTTCTTGTGCTAGTTCTTTGGCTTTGGTTGGATTTTGATGGCAAAGTACTAAATATTCGCCAAGAAGTCCAAAAAGTTCATTATGTTTGGCCATAATAACTACCTCCTTATCATTTCTTGATACCGCCAATATAAACGTTTTTATATTTACTTTATTATAACAATTCTCTTTTAAATATGCAAAGCCTAATTATCGATTTTGTTGCATAAAGGCTTCATAAATAATAATTGAGGCAGCAACCCCCACATTTAAGGAGGTCATTCTCCCCTTCATTGGGATAAAAACCTTGAGATGAGGATGGTCGAAATAACGCTTATCAATCCCATATCGTTCACTTCCTACCACAATGGCATTCTTACCTTGATATGTATATTTCTGATAATCTTTTCCTTCAATTGGTTCAGCTAAATAAACAGAAAAGTGATTTTCATCGAGAAACTTTTGCGTAGTTTCATAGTCACTTTCTATGATTGGCACAAAAAGTTGCATCCCTCGACTTGCTAACATCGTTTTAGGGCTGAATAAGCGGGCTTTTTCATTAGTTATAATGATTAAATCAGTTTTACAAGCGTCACAAGTTCTAATCATGGTCCCAACATTGCCTGGGGTTTCTATTCCATCTAAAATAACAATGTTTTTAGCATTTTGATAGTCATTCAAGTGGTAAGTTGGAGCTTTAAAGGTTGCAATTAAGCCTTGAGCATTATCTTTATCTATCACTCTTTCATAGAGTTTCTTACTCACTTCATAAACTTCCTTTGAATTGGTTTTGAAGTAATTGATAACGCTTTTAGCCAAATCACTATAACAAAGTTCTTCGCAATAGACAAAAAGAAGAGCTTTTAGCTGACCTTTCATAGCAAATTCTAAAGTTGCCAAATCTTCAACTTCAAAAATACTATGATTTTTAGTATCTTTCTTTAATTCTTTAATGGAACGAATAACCTCATTATTGTTCATATGTTTTGCTCCGTTCTACCAAACTTTGGCTTTTGTCATATAAATCATTGAGATAAAAGCAGAAATAATAAAATGGCAAGGTAAGTAAGTTTTGCTGATTATCATAACCATACTTGTTTTGAGAGACTTTGACTGCCACATCACACTTATTGTGTTCTTTATACTTATCCAATGAACTCATGGAACCTTTATTCTTCTTAACATCAATAGGAATAATTGTATCATCTAATTCAATTAAGAATTCTAATTCAGAAGTTGTCTTCCCCTTCCAAAAGAATAATGGATACCCACGCGCCTTGAGTTCAGTTGCCACATAGTTTTCATAAAAAATACCAAGTAAAACGTTTTGATTATTACCAATCAAACTGGCCGGGTTAATTTTACTTTGCAAGGCAAATAAACCAGTATCTGGTAAATATAGTCTATATTGAGACTCCAGTGCTTGAAGAGGCGTAGTGACATGTTCTTTAGTTTGATAACTAATGTACACTAATCTACTTTCATTTAGCCAATCCAATGGGTGTAAGTACTCACGAGAACTTGTACCCCGCTCAACATTGCTATACATAAAATTCTTGTTGGTTTTATTCAATTGTTGATAGATATTATCAAATAATCTTCTAGTTCGAAGCATAGTTACGTCACTTACTTGGTATAAACTCATGTCATTTAGATAATTGTTATACACTTCTTGCAAAGCTTGCCTGCTTCTTTGGTAGGAACCAGTTTGGATAAATATATCAACCATTTCTGGCATACCGCCAATCAATAAATAATCGAAAAAACTATTCATTGCAAGTTTATGATAACTATTATCCAATACTTGGCTGTGTTCGAATGAATCAGATAAGAAATCATACAATTTCTTGTTTGTAGCCATTAAGTATTCATCAAATGTTAAGGGGAAAAGATTCAATTCAGAGATTTTACCTACAGGAAACATGTAATTGTTGTTACCATCTTGGTTATCAGCATCTATTTCTTGATCAATTGTCTTGCGATTCATTTGTTTTAACTTAATCCGCACCATTGATCCAGTTGCAATAATTGGTACTTCGCGATAATCTTGGCAAAAATACTTTAAGGCTGTGATGGCAGGTAAACACTCTTGAATCTCATCAAAAACGATTAAAGTGTTCTTATCAATATCCATGTTAAAACTTAATGATAAGTAATTGATTATCGCTTTTGCATCAACGTGATTTTTAATGAAAAGCCTGACCTTATCATTCGTTTTGAAATCAATATAAATAACTTTTTTAAAATGGCGTGGAGCAAATAGTTTAGTAATCAAGTATGTTTTACCTACTTGTCGAGCCCCATAAATGAGTAAAGGCTTCCGATACGGATCATTAAGCCATTTCACTAATGTGTTATATGCTTTTCTTTCCATAAATCATCCCCCACAACTCTAATTATAGCAATTAGCACCAGATATGCAAGTTTTTTAACCCATTTTCTTACATATGTTGCAAGTTTTTTAACTGTTTTTCAATATTGTATTTAATTAATCCAACTTATCTAGACCCTTGGTTAATTTCTTGATATTAAATTTTTCAAGTTTAGCTTCAATGTTCTTGATATATTTTACAATAATATTATCACATTCAGAATCAATATTGTTAACCGCACCATGAATAGCCGCAGACTGTTTTTGAATATTTTCAACCTCTTTTTGTAATCCTTCTAAAGGTTTATCTAAATAAGATTCCTTTAAACTCTCAAATAGTTCGACTAGTTCAGTTGAATCTTTGAGTTCTAATTGTTGTTTTTCCTCTGCTAATAATAAACTGGAATAAATCTTGGATAGAGAAACCACCATATTTAAGAAAGTTACCATGGCACCTGGACGAACAACATACATATCAGGATACTCGAATACTTTTGAAATCGGTGTATCGTTAGGTTTATCTAATTCTAGATTTGAAACAAGAACCGCATATTTACAGTGCTTTTTAGTTCTATTATTATCTAGGGCTTTGAAGTAACTTTCATTTGTCCGTTTGTTTGTTGATTCTGGATTCTCATCCTTCATATCCATACAGACACTGGCTAATAATTCTTTATCTTGCTTGGCACTACTTGCATAAACTTTGAAGATGAAATCGGCCTTACTACCCTTGCTATCTCCTTCATCTTTAACCACATCATTATCTTTAGTCCAGGTACAGTTTTCAAAGCCATTTTGTAAGTATGATTTCATTTCATTATTGCACCAAGCCTCAAGATCCTCGCCTGTTTGTTTGACATTTTTAACTGACTTTTGGAAAGTTATTTTAGATATTTCTTCCTTAGCTTTTAATAATTCATCATTAAGTGCCTGTTTTTGTTGCTCATATACGGCTTTTTGTTTATCAAGCTCCCCTATCTTGATCTTTTCATCTTCATTATGTTGCTTAGCTTGCTCAACCTCAGCCATTTGAACCTTTTCTTTGAGTGTATTAATAACAAGTGTCAATTCTTTTTCCTTATTAATCTCGGCTTTTTGAATGTCAGCTTGAACACTTGCCCTAAAGACCGCCAACTCATTCTTAGCCTTATCAACTTCTTGTTGTTTAGCAACTAAAGAAGCTTTTTCAGTGGCAACTGCTTGAATAATGGCTGCTTGCTTTTGACCCTCAAAATTCCTTTGAGCTTCAGCTAACTTTTCCCGATAAAGATTATCTCTTCCCTCAGCAATCGCATGAAGTATGGTTGCAGTATCAATTTCTTGTAATTCTTTTAAATTAATAATATCTCCAATTGCTCCTGCCTCAGCTAATTCTAAGGTTGATTCGTCCTTAACAATAACTTTAATTTTTTTCATATCTATCAATTCTCCTTTTACGCTTTAAGCGTTGGTTTTTTATAATGGTCTTCCATTTCTTTAATAATGGCGTAAATCTTCTCTCTAACTTCAAGCGGCTCAATTAACTCCACATATCTACCATATTGTAAGCACCAATAAACTAAAGATTGTTCATTAGCATTAACTTTGGCATAAGTAATACCTTCTTTTTCATAAATAATGGCATCATGGAACCAATCTTCTACTCCGTTTACTCCTTGGCTATCTAATACCTTCAAAGTGGCCTTGCAAGACTCGCCTTGGAACATATAAATATTATCATTAGCGTATTTAACAATATCTAATCCATTCTCATAACCCGGCAATTGCTTATCCGACTTTCTTGGGGTATCCAATATCTTGATATTCTTAATGTATTCAAGTCGATAATTCGAAATTGTTGCAAAATAAGAATTATTGCAAACTATGTAGTAATTACCTTGTTTATTGATTAAAAAATATGGGTTAACGATAAACTTTTGAGATTTCTTCTTCATTTGAACACCGACTTGACTTCTTTCATAAGTGAACGACACTTGATGATTAGTTGCAATCGCTTCACAAATTATATCGATAGTGTAAAAGAGTTCTTGGTTACTAGTTCTTTTTACTTCACTAGCCTTATAAATGTAATTATATTGCTTTTGTTCATACATACTTTGGTCTCTAAAGAGTTTTTTGGAGATTTCTTTGGCTCGATTCGCACTAATAGTTTTACTAGAAAACAACGCATCAACCAAAAATCTTAGTTCACTCTTTTCAAAATCTCTTTCCCCTAAATAGCAGCCTTTTTTGAGTTTAACGATGTCATAATCTAGATCAATCAAATAATCAAGATTGGCTGCGATTGTTTTTCTTTCACAAGACAAGTTGTACTCGCCTTGCATATGAGCTGCAATCTCATTATAAGTTAATGGATGATTAGCATCGCTATAATCTGTTAGAATTCTCAATACATAGTATATAGATAGTTTCTTGTTGTTATATAAATTAAAAGAATCAAGAGGAAGTTTTGGCATATTATCACCTCACTTTTTATTATAGCAACCGCCTATTCTTATGTCCATTTTTTTGGGCATACATTTCAGAGTTAATCTAGTTCAGTTTTCTGTTGATAAAAAACTTTGGAAGGTAAGAATTTGCCTTTTTCATAAACCATAGTATTAGAGATGAATTTAGCTTTAATCGCTTGAATATCCTTTTGTAGAATAGTATGTTTCTCTCTTAAGGCTTGTGCTATCGCTTCTAGAAAATCACGATTATCACTTAAGAGTTGCTTGTCTATCTCATAATAAGTATTTAACTCTTGTTCAATTTTATGGCCTCTTTTATTATCATAGTATGCAGTTGAATAACCTTTACCATTATACGTGCCAAAGCCAGTCTCACAGACCTCTCCAATAAATTCATTCATCTGCCCATAAGCGCACCTAATATCATCAGTGATTCCCATATCCACCATATCATAAATAACTTCAGAAACTGCTCTACTTGCTAAACTGCAAAGAACACTTTTTTCTAACTCACGATATTCTAAGACCTGATGATCAGTTGCTGCCATCTTAGTGATACCGCCAATATCTCTAGTATCGCCTAGTATTGAAGCTAATGCCACACTACCAGGGTCAAGCAGCTCGCTAATTACAACATGACTGGCTTCGTGATAAGAGATTTGTTCAAACATTGGAGATGATTCGGGACTATAATCAAGTGGAATATCATAGAATGCCCGTAGTATTCCATAAACGATATCATCCATTTCAATCCAATCCTTGT
>JAQUTO010000033.1 GCA_028694305.1 Bacilli bacterium | reverse complement strand
TAAGACCGGCTTGGTTAACTTTTTTAGCCAGACGAGTTAGCCCTCCCCGAATTTTTTTAGTATTAACGAACCAATCACCTAGAGAAGACGTATCGTCATTCCGATGCCCAAACCAGCCATCATCTAAAACAAAAAGTTCAATACCCAGTTCTTGGGCACTTTGAACAATACTTAAGAGTTTAGTCGCATTAAAATCAAAATATGTCGCTTCCCAATTATTAATTAAAATTGGGCGATCTTGAAATTGAAAAGTGCCACGCACTATGTGATGACGAACAAAAGAATGGAAATTCTGACTCATTTTATTTAAACCATTCTTAGAATATGTCATTATTGCTTCTGGAGCAGAAAAAGTCTCACCCGGTTTAAGGAACCATTTGAATTCAAAAGGATTAATCCCAGCTTGAACTCGTAGTGAGCTAAAAGAATTTTTTTCAACACTAAAGCGGTGATTACCACTATAAACCAAACTAAAACCATAGCATTCACCATAGTTTTCTTGGCAATCTTTCTTCTTTAAACAGAGGAAAGGATTATTATCGGCGCCACTAACGCCAAGTTTTGAATCAATATAATAAACTCCATTACTAATTTCATGATTGGTTGGATGTCTTTCACGAGCCCAACTACCAACTAAAGTAATGGCTTCAAAATCACTATCGAAATGATCAAATGAAAGTGACATAACTTTATCGAGTTCTAGTTTTTCTTGACTATTATTAATAATTGAAACGCTTCTAGTAATAACATCACTGTCACTAAAACTGGAATAAAATAGGTCTACTCCAATATGGCTAATTTCATCACTTAAATGAACTATTAGGGTTGTGGCATTATTTCCACTAGCTGAAGGTAAACCTGGAATTTCTTTCTTACCCTCCATTATTTCATGACTTTGATATTTCAAATCAAGCAGATGCGAACCATCTTCATGCGTCAACTCAAGCGCTGGTTCACGCATATCTCCTTTACCATAAAAAGGATACTCATAGAGAGTATGAAACATGGAATAAGGGGGATTAGAACTATACATAATAGTATTGCCGGTTGGGCAACTATAAGTTTTAAATAAGGTAGAAAAATCAGCATTTTCAGGGAGTTTAGCCCCATAATAAAGGTGGACCAAGTGCTTAAAGTCATTGACCTTAAATAAATAACTGGTCGATAGTGTTGTTATTTGAAAGACTTGCGACTTTGCATTGTAAGAGACAGACATACGATGACCTCCCTTATTGTTATTTGATTTTATTATAACCTATTTTCATTGGTTATTCAATTTTCAATACTAAAAAGAAAAAAGATAGTATTTCTACTATCTTTTAAAAGTATCTTTAAAACGGTTGAAAATGCTCTTTGACCCTTTCTCTTCCAACTCTTTGAGTCGGGTGTAAAGGTCTTTCTCTTCTCTTGAGAGTTTAGTTGGAGTCTTAATCTTAATGTGAACGAATTCATCACCATAATTACTACTTCTTAGGTCTTTAAACCCTTTTCCTTTAACTCTTAAGATTTGATTATCTTGAATTCCAGCCGGAACGACTAATTCGACATCACCATAAACGGTTGGAACATCGATTGAACAGCCGAGCGCTGCATCAGTGAATGATAATGGAATTTCAATATGAATATCCCGGCCTTCTCTAGTAAAGGTATTATGGCTAGCCACAATAATTTCAACATAGAGATCACCATTTGGGCCACCATTACTGCCCCGTTCCCCTTTATTAGGAACTCGGATTTGTTGACCCGAAGCAATACCTGCCGGAATCTTAACATCAATTGTAGTCCGCTTTTTACTATAACCTTGACCACCACAAACATGGCATTTAACACGAATGTTTTTACCACGTCCGCGACAATTTGGACAAGTTGTTTGTGTTCTAATTGCTCCGAAAGGAGTATTTTGAGTGGCCATAACTACGCCAGTGCCACCACAACGCGAACAAGTTTCATAATCACGTGGCGAATCTGCTCCAGTTCCACCACAGTTAGAACATGGTTCATCAACTGTAAGATTAATAGGAACAGTTTTACCAATGACTGAATCCATAAATTCAATCTTAATTTGAATAAAACGATCTTCACCCTTCATTGGTCCACTTCTTTGAGTTTGTCTTTGTTGACCCCCTCCAAAGAAAGAACTGAAGATATCGCCTAAATCTACATCACCAAAGTTTTGAGAGAAGCCACCAAATCCAGCGCCAGCACCTCCGGCACCAGCTCCCGAACCAGCAGCTTGTGGATCAACACCAGCAAAACCATATTGATCATATAAACTCTTCTTACTAGAGTCGGACAAAATATCATATGCTTCTTGAACTTCCTTAAATTTAGCTTCCGCATCGGGAGCTTTATTTAAATCAGGGTGATATTTTTTGGCCAATGTTCTGTAAGCTTTTTTGATTTCAGCATCTGAAGCATTTTTACTGACACCTAACACTTCATAATAATCACGCTTTTGTGCCATGTTTTTCCACCTTTCTAAGACGAAGTATTAGGGGGAATTGTCCCCCTAAATACTATTGTTTCTCTTTGTATTGAGCATCGACAACTTCTTGGTCATCTGCCGCTTTCTCAGCGGTGCCAGCTTGTTGTCCTTGTTGGGCTTGTTGTTGAGCAGCATATTGTTGCATAGAAGCAGCTACCTTCTCAAGCTCATCAATCTTCTTACGTAAAGTATCCATATCATTAGAATTAATTGCAGCTCTTAACTCATCCTTGAGTTTAGTTGCTTCTTCTTTTTGTTTTGGATCAATCTTATCGCCACCCTCAGCTAGAGAGTTATCGATAGAAAGAATGTATTGCTCAGCTTTATTCTTGAGTTCAACTTCATCTTTACGCTTATCATCTTGCTCCTTGTTCATTTCAGCTTCTTTGACCATCCGATCAATATCAGACTTGCTTAAACCAGAAGTTCCAGAAATAGTGATTGATTGCTCCTTATTTGTATCAAGGTCCTTAGCAGCAACATTAACAATACCGTTAACATCGATGTTGAATGTAACTTCAATACGAGGTTGACCACGTCTAGCTGGCTTAATGCCATCAAGTTTAAAGTTACCTAGTAACTTATTATCTCTTGCCATTGGCCGTTCACCTTGGAAGACCATGATATCAACAGCAGGTTGATTATCTTCAGCAGTGGAGAAAACTTGTGACTTAGTTGTAGGAATAGTTGTATTTCTACCAATTAAGACAGTCATAACGCCACCTAAAGTTTCAATACCGAGTGAAAGTGGTGTGACATCGAGTAATAAGACATCCTTGACATCACCTGCAATAACTCCGCCTTGAATAGCTGCACCAATTGAGACAGCTTCATCAGGGTTAATTGAATGGTTTGGTTCCTTTTGAAGAAGTTTCTTAACTAAAGCCACCACGGCTGGCATTCTGATAGAACCACCAACTAGTAAGACTTCGCTGAGATCTTTTGGAGCCAACTTAGCATCGCTTAATGCTCTCTTCACTGGACCTTCGCATCTAGCAAGTAAGTCCTTAGTTAAATCTTCAAACTTAGCCCGAGTTAATTCACCACTGTAGTTGACTGGACTACCATTCTTCATAGCCAAGAAAGGTAATGTGATTGAAGTAGTCATTTGACCTGATAATTCAATCTTAGCCTTTTCAGCAGCATCTCTTAGACGTTGCATAGTCATCTTATCGTTACGGACATCAACTCCGCATTGATTGTTAACATCTCTCGCTAACCAATTCATGACAGCTTCATCCCAGTCATCACCACCGAGGTGAGAATCACCTGAGGTTGAGATAACTTCGAATGTACCATCACCAATTTCAAGAATTGAGACATCGAATGTTCCACCGCCTAAATCAAAGACAAGAATCTTGCCTGATTTATTGCTTTGCATACCATATGCGAGTGCTGCTGCGGTAGGTTCAGAGATAATTCTTTCAACCTTTAACCCAGCAATAGTGCCAGCATCCTTAGTTGCTTGACGTTGAGCATCGTTAAAGTAAGCAGGAACAGTGATGATTGCTTTTTCAATCGGCCGGCCTAAGTTAGTTTCAGCATATTTCTTCATATATTGAATGATCTTAGCTGAAATTTCTTGTGGTGTGAAATCCTTGTTAATACAAGAGATATGGACCTTTTCATTAGTGCCCATTTTTCTCTTAATAGAGGAGACTGTGTCAGGATTTGTAATAACTTGACGCTTTGCAGCATCACCAACAATCTCTTCGCCATCGCTCTTAAAAGCAACGACTGATGGAGTAGTATTCTTACCCTCTGGGTTTGGAATAACCTTCCATTTACCATCATCTTGAACGTATGATACAACTGAGTTAGTTGTACCTAAGTCAATACCAATAATTACTTCTTTTGCCATAATAATTTATCCTCCTATTAATTGCTAGCCTTGCTAGCAGTTTCTTTCTTTTCGACTTTTTCTTCTGCTTTTTTAAGTTTAAAAACCTTAACTGAAGCGGGACGAATCAATCTGTCTTTCAACATGTAACCATTTAATAAGAACTCGGCGATGTGGTTATCTTGTTTTTCATCGCTAGTTTCAACCGTATCGACCACTTGTTCTAACTTGGAATTAAATAAATCTCCAACTTTAGGAGTGACAGGGCTAACGCCCTCACTTTCCAAGGTATTCTTAAGTAGTGTATATACGTATTCGAAGCCAATCCGATAATCTTTGGCTTCCTTAGTAGGTGGTTCCATCTTGAAAGCTAATTGAAAACCATCTAGAACCGGTAATAAGTCTTCCACTAAAGATTCAGAGCGATACTTTAAGGAACGATCATATTCACCCTTATAATACTTGCATTGGTTTTCATAATAAGCCGCTGTACTTAGAGCTTTTGTGAAACGCTCTTGCATCGCATCATACTCTTCTTTTGGAACGAGGTTCTTTTCTTTTTTCTTGAACTTTTTTAATCCTTTTTCTTCAGTTTCTGGAGTTTCAGGATTGGTTTTTGTTTCATCCATTTAACTATCACTCTCTTTCTTTGTTATATGTCTCTAGGGCCTCTTGGAAATACTTTAAGATTTTAATTGCCTTATCGTAATCCATTCTCGTTGGTCCTACCAGCGCTATCTGACTGGTCTGATTATCAGATATGTTGAGTTTGGCACTAATAACTGCAATATCATCAAGATTTGATTGAATTGAGTTTTCATCACCGATTAAGACTGTGACATCATCAGTTCCCACTAAATTCTTCCAAGCTTCATCATTTTCTAATAATTTAACTAGTTTCTTAAGCTTTGGAATATCAGTTAGGAACTCAGGTTGTTCTAAAACATTTTCTCGACCAAAGACATTCATCCGATCATTACTGAAACTCTTGAAGACTTCCATTAGGGCTTTGAAAACAATGTCATAATGTTTAACGTTTTCAGCAATAATTGGTTGTAATGCATCAATTTTCTCAACTACATTATCTAGAGCCGTTCCCGCAATTCTATCGTTGATAATCTCAATACATTTCTCAACATCTTTGATTCCAACTTGAACTGGAATTGAGAACATTTTGTGTTCAATGTGACCACAATCTGTAATAAAGATGGCGACTGCACTACTATCATTAATTGGAATTAATTGAACTTTTTGTAAACGTTCTTGTTTTCCATCAGGTCCAAGCATGACCGAGGTCAAGTGAGTCATTTGTGCAATAATCTCACAACCCTGCTTAATGACATTATCGATTTGGAAATCCGATTTGGAGAATAAAGCTTGAATCTTTTGCTTCGCTTCAGGATCAATCTCATCATCTTCCCTTAGATAATCAACGTAGTAACGATAACCCGAAGCACTAGGAACTCTTCCACTTGAGGTATGAGTCTTTTCTAGATAACCTAGGTTTTCGAGCTCTGCCATTTCATTTCGAATAGTAGCACTAGAATAAGGTAATTTATATTGATCAAGTAAGGTTTGTGATCCTACAGGTTCTGCGGTCTTCACAAAGTGTTCAACAATCAGTTTTAAGATCTGTTGTTTTCGATTTAAACTTGCCATAAACAGCCTCCTTTTAGCACTCTTTTTCTCGATTGCTAAGTGCATTATATCACTTTTACTAGCACTGTCAAGCATTTAGTGCTAATTATTTTAAACAAATAAAAAACCCATCTTAGATGGGTTATCTATTCCGTATTTTAGTTGTTTTACTATTACTACAGGCATCAAACAATGATATTTGTGTCCGATAAATTAGCATGTATGGAACATTGAAGACTGCAAGTGGGAAGGCTGTTTGTAAAAGTGAGCGAATCACACATTTTCCAAACGGCATCTTAGAATTATCTTCATTCACTACCCTAACATTGAAGATGATGCCACCTAGCGATACCCCCTTGAAGAAAGCAAAGCAAATCAAGATATAGAAGAAGTATAAGATAATCGCATAAAACCTGATTGGAGTAAAGTAGTAAGCTAGATATGCCGCAAATGGAAGTCTAAACCCAAAAAGCCTAACCAAACCAAAGGATAATAAGAACATTATGGCATAATCAAAACAATAGCAAACGAATCTTGCTTGGAAATTTGCTTTCATCTTCTCACCCTCCTTAATAATCTAGGTTTAATGTTAATTCAGCGATAATAGAATTCGAGATATAGATACCCTTTTCAGTAATATAGATATGTGCGTCATCATAAGACATTAAATTTTGTCCCACTAACATTTTAACTTTTTGGCTAAAAACTTCAAGAAATACTTTATTAAAGCGTTTTTGATAATCTTTGAAGTCAATTCCACTTTTGAGACGTAAGTTCAACATAATATACTCAAATTCTTCTTCATTACCTTGAATCAAATGCTCATTTATCCGCGTAACTCCGTGGTTATAAGCAATAATTGATTTGGTGTTATCGTAACGAACTTTAGCGACATAGCCACTACTACCTGGACCTAAGCCTAAGTATTCCTGATCATGCCAATAAACAAGATTGTGTTTCGAAACATGTTCATTTTTAGCAAAATTACTAATTTCGTAGCGACTATAACCAGCTTTGGCTAGAACCCGATTAATCTCTTCATACATCGCATATACTTTGTCATCGTTTAAGGCTTTTATTCCTTGATTTGCAAAGATGGTGTGTTCTTCTATTTGAAGTGGATAACAAGAGATATGTTCAACTCCAAGTTCTAAATACTTTTGAAGATCTTGACCTAAGACTTTTTTAGTCTCACGCGGAAATCCAAACATTAAATCTGCTGATATATTTGTGATACCGTGCTCTTTGAGCATTTTAATCAAACTAATTACTTGTTCTTCACTGTGTTTTCGACCAAGCAGTTTCAAATACTCGGGATTGAATGTCTGAACTCCAATAGATACACGATTAACTTGGTATTTTGCCATTAATTTGACTTTATTCTCGTCACATGACTCGGAATTAACTTCAACAGTAAATTCGCCGTTTTGTTTCAAAAACTTACGAGCAATTAATAATAAAGTTTCAAATTCTTGTTGATTTAGTGCCGAGGGAGTCCCTCCGCCTAGATAAACACTATTTACCCGTAAATCAGCATATGGAGTTGCTTCTTTTTGGAGCATCTTTAAGTATTGCTCTGCCCAACCGTTGTTATAAAACACTTTAGTAAAATCGCAATAATTACAAATATGACTGCAAAAAGGGACATGGATATAGACTGCTTCAATCATTTATGACTTTCCTTTGGCGTTTCAATCTTAGTGGTTTCAAGCATATTAGCAACCTCATCTTGAGCAATTTGTTTTTGGCTCTTCTTTGGTGGCTTACTAGCTGGATTACGATGAATTAACTTCCTTAATAAGAAGACAATTCCTACTAATCCCCCACAAATCAATAAAATATACAATAGTGGCATTAGAACTCACCGCCAATTTTAGTAGCAGGTGTATAAACGAACTTATTCTTTAATTGTTCCTTGCGGTACAAACCTAATGAAGTTAAGAAATCCATTGATGTTCTAGCCGTTTCATAGGCGCATTCATTAAATTTCTTAAATTGACCGATTGTGTAATAACTACCATAAACTCGGTGAGTTGCAAAGAAGAGAGCTTGCCGATATTTCAATAGTGGTTGCATTTCCACTAAACGTTGAGCATATTCGGTCTCTTCTAGTCCTTCTAACGAATCTAAATCAAGTTTAATATCATTAGACAATGGTTGGGCCATCACTTTTGGTGCCACATATTGCTCTTGTGGTTTAGGTTTTTCTTTTGGAGCAACAACAGGTTGTTCTTGAGGTTTAACTTCTTCACTTTGAATAACTGGCTCAACCTTAACTTCAGGAATTGGAGTTGGTTCAACCACTGGTGTAACTTCAACTTGTGGCTTCGTTATTTCTTCTTCAACCACAGTTTCAGTAACTTTAATCTCAGGTTCTTCTTTCTTGGCTTCAAACTTTAAGAAAGGATCTTGTTCAAATTCATAAGTACTCTTTTTAGATTCGACTGGAGCAACAAAAGGTTTAATAATATCCACTTCATTTTCTGGTGGTTCTTTTTCTTCACTTTCACGCTCTGGTTCGATTTCTTGATGGACAATCTTTTCTTCGATAATTGGTTGTGGCACTGGTTTTTCAATATAGACCGGGACCTCTTTCTCAACTACCTTTTCAACAACTTTTTCAATAACTCGAACATTGCCATAACTTGGTTCTGGTTCAGGTAATGTCATCAAGGCTTTACAACGCCATTCAATGGCATCATAAGCAAGTCTTGATAAGAAGACCACGCCATAAGTCATGTCACCACTATGTTTAATTTCTTCAAATTGAGTGATAAACTCACCATGCTTTTGCAAAA
>JAQUTO010000032.1 GCA_028694305.1 Bacilli bacterium | reverse complement strand
AAAGAGATACCTTTAAAGCCTAATTTAGTAAATAATTGAAATTCCCGACTGGAAAATCCACCTTCAGGCCCAATAATAAAGGAAATAGAAAGAGGCTTAGTCTCTAATAAAGAGAACAATTCCCCACTTCCTGCCCCACACTTAGTTTCATCCCCACAGAGATTCAATTCGCTTAGATAATTACCCAACTCACTCTCCTTAATTGGTAAAACAAGGCTTGGGACTTCACTTCTATGTGATTGTTCTGCTGCTTCTTTAATAATCTTTTCCCATCTCTCCATTTTTTTAGAGATTTTGGCTGTTTCTAACTTAACCACGCTTCGTTCTGATAAGAAAGGCACAATCCTAGTCACGCCTAATTCAGTAGCCTTTTGGAGCACCATTTCAAACTTTTCAGTTTTAGGAAGGCCATAAATAAGCGTTATTTCACAAGCAAATTCACTATTGGATGCTCTTTTCTCGATTATTTGAGCTTTGCAAAGCCCATTATCAATAATTAAAGCACATAAATATAAAGATCCTTGATATCCCACTAGAATATGTGAGCCATTATCAAAGCGCATCACGTCAATAATGTGATGAAAATCGTTCTCTTGTAATGTAAAAACATCATTTTCTAGTGTTTTAGCAAAATACTGTTGCATCTTTTTACCTCATAGGGATTATATCATAGAAAAGCGATATTCAATATAATTAGAATACCATTTATCCGGCAAACAAATACACTTTATTGGCGTGTTTTTGAAGTTTATCTCATTAGGAGCATACTGACACTCCAGTGTGATAGCTCCATATTTACTCATTTTTTGACCATTACTGAGCAAAACATCTCTCGGATAGGCACATCCATAGATAACACAGCACGGATATGAAGTAAACACATCCATCTTAATCGACTTGCTTAGATTCTTTAGCGTACAAACATAGTTACTATTAAGAATAAAGGTATTATCCAGATTACCTTTGAAATCTTTAATAACCTGTTCTAGAGTAACATCGGTATATTTACAAGAAGGAATAATGTTACCATTAGGAACCAAATCATCCTGTTCGTACATATAATTAGAGTTTAGAGAGATTAAGAGATTGTTAATAGTTGGCTCAAAGCCCAAAGTAAAATACGAATGATTGGTATAATTTACTATTGTCTTTTCACTTGTTTTATACTGATATCTTACTATTAGTTTACCAGAATTGTGTAGACAGTAAGTTATTAGTAGATTTATGGTTGAGTTAAAGCCGTTTTCATCTTTTGGTATGAATTTTGAGAAAACAATGCATGTTTTTGATGTTTCTTCGGTAATTTTATACAAAAAAGTAGTTTCTGCTATGCCGTTTTTACCTCCATGAAGTGTTCGCTTACCATCATTAAGTGCTAACTGGTAGTTTTTACCATCAATCTGGTATTTACCACCCTGTATACGGCCCGCGAAACGTCCAATAGACTTCCCAAGATACATATTATCGTTAACATAACCTGCCACATCATTATAAGACATTAAGATATTAGTTCGCTTGAACTTAATCTGTTTGATTGCTGCTCCATAATTAAGAAGACTTAAAGTTAAATCTCCTCTTGTAACGAGAATCTCATCAATGACTAATCCATTAACTCGATGCTTTATTATTTCATACATTTAAAAACGCCTCCTACAAATTCAATGAAATCTTTAGAATGGTTATAGAAGACACCACAATTTTCTAGACATTGCTTAAACTCTGATCCAACCTCTTGTTTTAGAAATGCATCGAGACTGACATCTCCCCGATATTTTGTTTTTAGTTGCAAATACCAATTTTGCTGAATTCCTAAATCACTCATATTCACCTTAGTTGGATTTTTGAGAGCTTCTTTAACTTCTTTAAGCTCTTTATCAAGTCTTGGAGGCAAAATTGCTAATCCTAAAGCCTCAATTAGACCTATATTTTCTTTTTTAATGTGAAAATGCTCTGGATGAACATGAAAAACACCATCTGGATATACTTTATTGGTGTAATTATTGCGTAACATTAGGTAAACGATATATGTATTATTTAGTTTACGAATAATTGGATTTACACTATTATGTCTATCTTGTTTTGAATTTATAATACCTAGATCCTTATTTTGATAACTCTCCCATGCATTTTTTAGTAGATTTACTGCTTTTACAACAGACTTAGAATCATTACCTTCGATTTTAAGGGTCGAAATAGGCCAATTAAGCAACGAAACATCGGTATTTGAGTATTTAATCGTTGTTAAGCTTTTAGCTTGTTCTAAAGGAAAAGAATGCAAGCCACATTGATAATGGTTATGGGAAAGAATTGATCCACCAACTATAGGTAAGTCTGCATTCGAACCAATAATATATGTCGGAAATTGGTCAACAAAAGCAATTAATTCTTCAATTGTATTATTAGTTATCTTCAATGGCGTATGTAAATTTTTCACTACGATACTATGTTGATAGAAATAACTATATGGTGAAAATTGGAAAAAGAACGGTTGTTTATTCAGTTCTAATGGAATAATACGCAATGTTTGCTTATTCTTATCCAAATAATTGGTATATCCAACATTCTCAAGACATAAGTCGCATCTAGGACCAGTTTTAGACTGTTGATTCTTGGCCAATGCAATGGCTTTAGGATCTTTCTCTGGTTTAGAAAGATTAATGGTTATTTCTAACTTAATATCATCATCCTGATAATTAAAATGTTTGTTTTTCTTGATTGCGGCAAGTTTAACATAGTTAATATCGCAACAATACTTATAGAAGTCATCTAGCGCTACACTAGGACTTAGCGTATAGTCTTTCTTGAATCTTTGAACTACTTTGGTTTCACTCCAAGAGAAAACATTCATAATTTCGGTCTCAAAATAATCTTTTTGGTTATTAGTGATAATCTCATGCTTGATGGCATAATTCACTAAATCAACTAATAATGGTTCTAATTCAAGAACCTTATTTTTAGATTTATAATCTGAATATGCTTCATTAGTGCCAAAAAAACTAACTAGACGATAAAATGTTTTTTGCTTCTCATTTTCTTTGATTAAGCCTTTTGTTAGTCCATAATCAAGCAAAGCCCTAAACTTAGTCTGTAACATTATTCCAGCCCATTTTCATGCGTTTTATGGAAGTTATAGGCATCTTTAATGCAATCTTCAATCTGCGTGTGTTTCGGATGCCAATGTAACTCTTTCATGGCTTTAGAGCGTGATGCAACTAAGATTGATGGATCGCCAGCCCGTCTTGGACCATATTCAAAAGCAATAGGATGTCCGACCACCTTACTTGTAGCATCAATAATCTCTTTAACACTGTAGCCCGCTTCAGAACCTAAGTTAAAAACATCTGATTCTCCACCATCTAATAGCCTTTTAAGGGCTAATAAATGAGCAGAAATTAAATCTTCTATATGTAAATAGTCACGAATACATGTTCCATCCTTAGTTAGATAATCATTACCATATATAATTAGTTTATCTCTTCTACCTAAAGCTACATCAATTACTAAAGGAACTAGATGGGTTTCAGGTCGATGGTCTTCACCAATGACACCACTTGGGTCAGCGCCAGCCACGTTAAAGTAACGTAAAGCAATGTATTTCATGCCATAGGCCTGATCACACCACTTCATCATTTGTTCCATCATTACTTTGGTTTGGCCATAAGGATTTGTTGGATTTAAAGATGCATCTTCACTAATTGGAATCTTTTTAGGCTCACCATAAACGGCAGCCGAACTTGAAAACACGATATATTTAACCTTAAATTCATGCATGGTACTGAGTAGTGACTCAGTACCACTAACATTGTTTCTAAAGTATAACAAAGGCTTTTCCATGCTTTCTCCGACTAAAGAATTAGCGGCAAAATGGATGACACCTTCAATTTTATTCTCACTAAAAACTCTTCTTAAAAATGGAGCATCAAGAATATCTCCTTTATAAAACTGGGCTCTTGAATCAATGGCTTTGATGTGGCCCCGATATAAATTATCAACAACCACTACTTGGTAGCCTTCATCTAATAAACCCTTAACACAATGGGAACCGATATAACCAGCTCCACCAACCACTAATATTTTCATTCTGGAACCTCCACTTTTCTTGTACCTTCACTAATATTGACTTGATAAATGCTCGGAGTGCAACCGGTTAGATTTGTATAATTTGCTTGAACATCTTCGATAAAGGCTGCCACTCTTGAATTCTTAATTAAAACTACAACACAACCACCAAAGCCTGCGCCGGTCATTCTCGCTCCTTTAGCGTGATGTTTACGAGCAAAATCGACCAAAGTATTCAGTTCAAAGCAGGATACTTGGTAATCTTTTCTAAGTGAATTATGGGATTTAAACATTAATTTACCAAACTCAACTAAGTCGTGTAAAATTAAAGCTTGATAAGCTTCTTTTGTCCTTTCATTCTCACTAACACAATGCCGAGCTCGACGATATAACGTATAATCTTCGAATAAATCCTGGGCATTTCTTAATTGATCCATGGATAAATCACATAAATCCTTAATTGGATATTTCTTTTTGAGAATAGCTAAAGCTTTTTCACACTCACTCCGCCGTTTATTGTAACCCGAGTTAGTTAAACTTCTTCTTTTACCACAATTAATAATAATTAATTGATTACGGCCAATTTCTAAAGGAGCGTAATAATACTTTAAAGTTTCAGTATCGAGATATATGGCGTGATTTTCTCTTCCTAAAGAGACTGCAAATTGGTCCATTATCCCGCAATTTACTCCCACATACTTATTCTCGGCTTCTTGGCAATAAACCGCTTCTGTTACTTTATCCAGCTTAAAATCAAAGAGATCAACGCACATTTTCATAGTTAGCATCTCTAAAGCCGCAGAACTAGATAAACCGGAGCCGTTAGGTAAATCTCCATGAATCATCATTTCAAAGCCATGAGGGAACTTAAAACCATGTTTTTCAAGTATTACAATAACTCCCAAAACATAGTCATACCACTTCCCAACCGCAGTCGGACTTATTCCACCGATAGTTGTTTCATATGGTTTATCCTTAACATTTAGAGAAATCAGAACGATTTTATCATCCTCTAAAGGCCGAATCGTACCATATAATCCTAATGATATAGCGCAGGGAAAAACGTGACCCCCATTATAATCAATATGTTCTCCAATTAAGTTTACTCTACCAGGTGAAAAGTAAGCCACTTTAAGTGGTTCTTGATACCTCTCTAAGTAACCTTTCTTGAGAACTTCCATGCTTAACCCTCGTTTCTAATAACTCCAGTGGCAATTTCTCGGATGAGTAAATCACCAGCATAAATCTTAATAGTTGCTGTTCCTCTTAGGCCCTTAGAACGGACATAGAAGGATAAAGAACCACCAATTAAACTAGCTGTATTTGGACCGATATTTTCAACCGCTCCCATCGCACTAATGCGAATGATATCGTTAGCATAATCAACTTGGTTACCAAATTGATCAACTTTAGTAACATCAATCTTCATCACATCATAAGTGCCCTCTTCTTCAAACTGTGGTTCAGAAATTGCAATTTGGTATTTGCAATCATGCGGAACACCCACACTCTTAGAAATGACTTCTTTTTCATCTTTCATACCAACAAAACGATAATAATCAGCCCCATCAAGGGCTAAATTAGTAAAATATGTCGAATATAATCTCGTTGCATCTGCAACTGTTAGATTATATTTCTTCAATAGTTTTAACATCTTACTCTTTTGTAATAAAGAGATGGAATCAAAACCATGGGAAGCAATTTGGAGCATCAAAGCTTTAATAACTTCGCCATCACTTGCTTCAATACCCTCTTTCTTAGCCATAATATCCCCGACTAAATCATGGACAATAAACGGTGCATGCTTTAAGTGTGGATAGTGTTCTTTATCAGGTAAAATCTTACCAATCTCTTGTTCACCCTTAAAAAGTTTAATGTAATCGACATTGGAGAAAATCACAACTGGTTGTTGAACCATCTTGTCTAAATCGCCGATAGCTAAGTTTGAACAGACTTCAAGAACAGGTTCTTCATCAGTTTGACTCCGGTAAACATAAGCGGCATATTTTGGTAAACGATACATATCTAAAACTCCATGGTAACAAATTCTGTCACCACTACCAAATTGTTTATGGGTATTATAGTCGGCAAAACACCAACCAATAGCGCCACTAATTTGTGGATATTCCATTGCATCATTAATAACCCGAGCATGTCTTAAGGCTTGATCAACCCGATTTGGAACTGGATCAAACTTCTTAGTTGGATGCATATGGCCATTATGTTCGGTAATTAAGTATGGGACATTGTCTTTAATGACTTTCTTCGGCTTTGTCACACCTTCATTTGTGCCATCATGAATGAAGTCATTATAAGTATAAACATCTTCTAATAATTCACTGTTGGCAAAGTTACGAACCCCACCAATAGCCCGATATTTATCATATTCCCGAATCTTATTATAAGTTGCAGTATATAAAGCATGATCATCAACCGATTCATCAACACGACTACCAAAAATTACAATAGCTGGGTGGTTAAAGTATTGAATCACCATTTCTTCGGTAGCTTTAATTAAGTTCTTTTTCCAAGTATCATCACCCAAATGTTGCCAACCCGGCACTTCAATGAAACCGAGTAAACCAATCTCATCCAAGCAATCATAGAAATGCTGACTTTGTGGATAATGGCTGCTTCTAACGATATTGCAATGTAAATAGTCTTTGAGTAAATAAGCATCAAGTCTTTGTTGAGATTTTGGCATTGCATAACCAACATAAGGATAGGCTTGGTGCCGATTTAATCCAATTAATTGCACTCTTCTACCATTGAGATAGAAACCTTCTGGAGTAAAAGTAGCAGTCCGCATCCCAAAACGATCAAAACGAGTATCAACGACTTTATGGTCAATGATAAGTTCAGTCTTAAGTTGATATAAATATGGATCATCTAAGTCCCAAAGATGAGCATTAGGAACAGGTAATTTAACAACTACCCCTTCATTATTTTCATAACGAGCTTCGCCATCACTGACCATTTGACCACCAGCATCAATGACTTGATAATGCAAACGATATTCATCAACTGGACGTCTTAATTTATATTGAATTTCAATTTCTTTGTTATCGATAGGTGAAATTAAAGCATATTCTAAGTATTCTGGCTCTAATACTTCAAGATAAACTTCCCGATAAATACCACCATAAGTGAGATAATCAATTACGCCCCCAAAAGGTGGAATACTTGGATCTTCACTAGCATCAACTTTAACTAATAAAACATTATCACGATCAAACATGATAAAACGTGAAATATTGACATCAAAAGCGGTATAACCACCTTGATGTTCTCCGGCTTTTTCACCATTAATAAAAACTTCGCATTTGTTCATAACACCTTCAAAGTGCAAACGAACTACTTTATTCAAGGAAGCAATACTAAGTCTAAAGATTTTAAGATAAGTTGCTGTTGTTTGATAACTTTCCTCATCAAAGTAATTGTATGGGAGTTCCTTAATGGTATGCGGCAAATTAACCCGGTGTGTACCCGAGATATTCTTTGCTCCAATATATTCCTCTTTGAAATCTGGAATAAACTGCCAATCATAATTTAAATTTTTACGCATTTTTCTTTACCTCCTTGAAAGTATATAAACGTGACCCAAAGTCACCTAGAATTCGAACATCGTCACTAAGACCTGTCCCCGTAAACTGATGTTTCGGGAAGAAGCCCCAATTTTCTAATTGCTTACCATTGATAACTAAATCTTCACTTTCAGTCTTAAACTCATAATATTTAGCAATGGTATTTTGTAAGAAATGGTCTTCTTTTAGTTTAATCGGTGAAACATAATTAATCATGGTCCCAAAGGTTTTAATATCAATTAGTTGGGGCCGATTATGAATCTCATAATCCTGATCCAATAAACCATAGACTTTCAGTTTATCGACTTCTGGATATGGAATAGCTAAGGCTTGATAATTACCAAGAATTGCTTCACTCCCATCCTCACTCACGACCTCAAAACCGCATTGATTATTGTCCCAAGGATCAATTGTTCGATAGAAAGTTCCATATTGGAACAAATGACGCCACTTTTTATAGAACTCAATTTGATTTTTGACACTGGTTTTTTCGATCTTACTTAAGGAGGTCAAATCTAATTCATAACCGAGAAGTCCAAAAGCTGCCACATTGAATTTAGTTTCAATTGAAGTCTTTCTAAACATCTGGTGATTGGTATTAGCCGAGACATGAGCCCCAATAACAGATGGTGGATAAAGTAAAGATGTCCCTGCTTGAATTTGCCATCTCTCATAAGGGTCTTGATCATCGCTACACCAAATTTGAGGAGTGTAACAAAGTTGACCCAAATCAAAACGATTGCCACCACTTGCACAACCCTCAAAAAGGATATTTGGAAACTTATTTACTAAACTACCTAAAAGTTCATAATAACCAAGATAATAACGATGGACATAACCTTGTCGCGTTTCACTATCTAAATAAGTGGAATAAATATCACTCATATTCCGGTTACAATCCCATTTTACATATTCAATATTGGCTGATGAAAATAGAGAAGATAAAGTTTCTTTTAGATAAGCGACTACACTTGGATTAGCTAAATCTAGCATGGCTTGATTACGCCCAAAAGCCAAATCATATTTAGGATGCTTCATCACCCAATCTGGATGAGCTTTATATAACTCGCTATCGTAAGAAATCATTTCTGGTTCAACCCAAAGGCCAAACTTAAGACCGGCTTGGTTAACTTTTTTAGCCAGACGAGTTAGCCCTCCCCGAATTTTTTTAGTATTAACGAACCAATCACCTAGAGAAGACGTATCGTCATTCCGATGCCCAAACCAGCCATCATCTAA
>JAQUTO010000031.1:6260-8924 GCA_028694305.1 Bacilli bacterium | reverse complement strand
AGCTTCAACCTTTAATGAAGTAACTCGTGGTATGAGATCTCCATCTATTTGGATAGCTCGTGGTTCGTTGAAAGTCACACTGACCTTTATGGCTTCAATTGAAGTCACCATATCTTGGTACTCACTGATTCCCGTGGTAAAGAGCTTCTTAAATCTTGTTAATGCTTTAAGTTTACTAGCACTATGAATTGCAACCACCGTTACTTTACCACTCTTCCGGTCTTGCTTTGGTGCGACTAACATCCCATTACCATAATATTTACCATGCATGATAGCAACCATCCAGGTCTTATCAAAGGTGTAAGTTTTACCGTCGGCCACAATTGTAGCCTTGGTTCGTTTATAATTCATGATTAATTTAGCAGCAATCTTCGCATAGTTAATCTTTTCATATTGCCCTAGCTTTTTATACTGATCAGTAATTGCACATACTTCCCCATCAAGCCCAAACCCAACTCCATTAACAAAAAGCCGGGTTTTACCATTAGCTGACAAGGTTGGTAAATGTTGCATCATCCCATTAATTTCTAGTAAATCATCTTTAACATAGTCCTTGTTATCAAGCAAGAAATCGTTGCCTTTACCAACTTTGTAGACATAAGCCTTGCAGGTTGGAATTTGACCACGCACTAAATTGACTAATTTATTGAGGGTGCCATCACCACCAATAACAACTAAAAAATCATTGGGTTTTAAACCAAGAATAAAAGCTTGGGTTGGATTAACAGTTATATCAATCGCTTTGAAATGACCATATTTGCGTTGCAAAACACCAAGAGCTTGACTTTTCATTTGCTCTCCTGTGCCGTTATTTGCGCTTGGATTGTACAATAAATAATTCATGTAATCTCCCACTCTGGCTGGGGCAGTAGGATTTGAACCTACGCATCTGAGGGTCAGAGCCTCATGCCTTACCACTTGGCTATACCCCAATATACTTAAATTATAACATTAGTTATAAAAAAATCTAGGTTTTTCACCTAGATTAATGTTGAATGAAGACTTTTTCTATATCAATTATATAAAATTTATGAAAATCATGTTGTGGATAACAAGCAGGAATGACTTGTTTATCGATGAAATTATCTTCTTTAATCCAGTCAGTATAGATTTTACGCCCAACTAAAACTAATTTAGCTTCCTCAAAGCCAATTCCACCACCTAATTGCACCGGTGTGAGATTACTTTTCTTAATTTTATCTTCATTTCGGCCACTTTTAGTGCCACAATAAGTTAAAACTTTACGATATTCTTCACCAAAGAAAGAAAGGGTAATATAATCATTCTTTTCAGTAAATTCAAAAGTATAGCGTTGCGGTCTCACATAAACAAAAGCCACATTTTTACGCCATAAATATCCTAAAGTAATCCAATTCGCAGTCATAGTATTGCATTTATCTAGGGTTCCCGCAGTAACTAAAGCCCACTCTTTTTCAATTTTAGTAAAAGGATTAAACTTCTCTAATTCACTAACTTTTATTTCTTGTAACATATTCTCACCTCACCGTCATTATAACAAAAAACCAACCTTTTTCAAGGTTGGCAATTAATTTCATTCGAAGTGATCGCAAGGTTCATTGATAATCGCAACTAAACGACCACCAACTTTACGATCTTTCAGCATTTGTAAACCTTCGTCGACTTTTTCAAATGGAATTGTATGAAGTTCTGGAGTAAGTTTTCCAGTTGAGAAGTATTCATAGACACCTTTAATATCGCTTGGTCCACCACCATTAGAACCTCTGAAGTCTAATTGTTTAGTAATCATGAGATAAGTATCGATGTCAGCATGTAAAATACCCATACCAACAATAACAACTGTCCCTCTAAAACCAACAGCCTTAATCGCATCGCTAGTTGTTTGACCAAAGCCAGCGTAGTCAACAATTAATGCCGGGGCATCTTTTTGCATATCTAAGACATTTTCATAAACAGCTTTACAGCCGATTTTCTTAGCAATTTCACGAGCTTTTGGTGAATTATCAACAGCGTAGACTTCACAGCCTGCAATCACTGCCATTTGAGCAGCAAATTGACCTAGTCCACCAATACCAATAATGCCAACTTTCATACCCTTCTTGGCTTTGCCTTCAACAAATAAAGCATGGTATGAAGTCATACCAGCATCAGTTGCAGCAGCACCTTGGACGAAAGAAACATTGTCTGGAATATGGACACATTGACGGGCTCTAACTGCTACTTTAGTAGCATAACCACCATCACGGCTATAACCAATTGCTTTTGTTGGATCATCTGGGTCTTGAGGTGAAACACCTACTCGATCACCAACTTTAGGATCAGTGACACCCTCTCCAACTTCAATAACGATACCGGCACATTCATGACCGAAGATACATGGTGCAGCAGTAATAATATTCATCCATGTTGGATCTTCTAAGGCACCAACGTCTGAATGACATAGACCAGCAGCATGAACTTCAATGACGACTTCACCTGGAGCAGCATGCGGATCTGCTTTCTCAATCAACTTAGGGGCGACATGAGTTTTAGTAAATAACCAACCTTTCATAAATCTCTCCTTTTCTTACGCTTTGCGTAACTATAGGTGAAGTATAACAAAACGGAAACAAGAAAAAAAGATATTTTTTTGCTAAGTTAACAATTATGTCCAAACTCATAGGCTTGTTTTAAATATTCTGGATG
>JAQUTO010000031.1:0-6160 GCA_028694305.1 Bacilli bacterium | reverse complement strand
CCATTCTCTTTAAAACCCATTAGATTATAAAGTTTCTTGGCAACTTTATTTTCAGGCTCATATGATAACCAGACAAAGGAGGCTTTTCCAAAAGGCCATGTTTTAATAAATTCAATTGCTGCCTCTATTGTCTGTTTTCCTAGTCCTTGATGTTGGTATTTCTTATCTATCATTAAACGCCAAATAGAATAATTTTCTTTTATTAAGATTGACTCATCTTCGTCGCCAACAGTACCTTTACCTATCATCAAAAAACCAACCAGGATATTATCATTAAAAACTGCCAAAGGCAAAGCATTATTACCCTCGTTTCTAGTGGCATAAGCTTCGGCAAAACTTTGAATGTTTTCAGCCACAAAATCTTTTTGTTCCGAATTAACTTCTAATTTACATACATCCCAGATATTTTTATTAGTAATCTCTTTAAAATTAATCATATGCTAAATCCTTCTCTCCAATGAACTACTTTATTCTCTTCCAAAGGTTTTTGCAACATCGACTACGATAGATTAATGCCAGTAAATAAACCAAATTTCAATAGCTAACCACCGGTCAACTTCTTAAAAATACAGCATTTCCGATTTTTTCAAGTAAAAAAATGACACCGAAGTGTCATTAATTATAAGTTGTTTTTGTCTCATGGTGGCAAGAACATTGCTGTTGAGTTCTTACAAGGCAAAAAATACTATTCACTTAAGATTTTTTTAATTGCTTTCTAGCTTCAACTTTACTAACACCAGTTCTTGGTACTCCACCTGGAGGTTCAATATAATCAACTGCGCCTAAGATATTAGATAAATTTACTGAATCTGCTGAATTAACTAAAAGAATTGTAACTTTTACTTTGTAAAATCAAAAATAGTCCATTTTTCAAAAAATAAAAAAGTGATTCTAAAACTCCATATGTTTTATACTAGTAGAGTTATCCATGCTGCCACACTATTCACAAAAGCGCCTTTGTCAATGTCAGATTCACTTTTATCGAGACAAACTTTATATGACAAAAATTAATCTTCTATATATCCCGATTTTTCCCAATGATAATTTGGGTTTTTTGCTCTTTTTCCTTTAAACCATTCAATGCGCTGATTGAGACTCATAGCATTTGCTCCACCATCATCAGGATTATCTAACTGAACAATGTCGTTTTCCCAACCACAAACTGGACATATATCATATAAGCCATTAAAAGTGTATTCGCCACAAACTGGACATTTCATTTTTTCAACTTCTTCTACGGACATTTCATTCTTCTTCATTATTCCTTTTTTCCCCCCTTTTATTCTTCGTTTTACATTTTCCCAGTATTGATCTTTATCCCTAGATCTTGGAATATAGTATGAAATAATAGTGCCGTCGCTTTTGACAATTACGAATTCTTTTGTTTCATAACTATATTTATATGTAGTACCCTTGGTATCCACAAAACTATCATTAAAAATACTATCGACTTTATTTGCAAATGCAATAGCCTTCTCCTTGTAGCCATTATAATCGTTTGATTCGATGCTTAAAAGCGTATGGTGGGATTCTGTATGTTTTGCTAATGTACTTTGATTAAATGATAGCGCATATGGGTAATTAATATGTCGATCCGGCATATGATTTGAATTGCCATATAAATTACTATACCCTTTTGTTCCGGTAACCATCTTTGTGAACCTCCTTCATCCTTTTTGATTGAAAGGACTCATATTGATAAATAGGAATTCCCTGTTGAACGCAAATGTTGAACACAGATTCTGGCGCAGAACCATAAACAATAATTCCTGATGGATGAAGTTTGTTGCAAACACTTTTTAAAAACTCCATCCACGTTGTTTTTTCTTCATTTGTTTTTATAAACCCATATGTTCCAACGGCAATGAGAGTGTGTTGGGGAATTGCAGCAAGATACTCGTCAACTAAATCTTCAGATCCCCACCTAATATTAGGAATAATCGGATAATGTTGAAATCCATAATAAAAGTCTAAAGATAAATTCTTTCCCATTAATTCTTTTTGTTTCCAGTGAGGCATATCTCTAAAAACACTATAATCAAATCCTATCAGTCCTTTGCATCTGCGAAACATCTTCAAATAATGCTTTGGATTTCTAATTATTTTAGCAAATGCAACATCAGCGCAATAAAAACATATATAACTTTCACTAATTTCTTTACATGTATATAAGCTAAGTTTATCAAAAGGGATAATCCTCTTTGGTGGTTCTTTGGGAATCATCCAATCTTCGATAATTGGATATTCTTCATTTTTTGTAAAACAGGCTCCATTCGTAAGGAATGCCTGATAATTATCTTTCACTTTTTTGTTGTTCTTCTCATCCATAACTATAACCTTTCTTGCCGTTAAATACGGTCACAACTAATTGACAATAAAGCTAGAAATAGTTATAATTTTCTCATCTACGATAAATATAACATTTATCTAGCCATGCAGTGAGTGTTCCACCACAAACTGCACTTTTTATTGACTAATCTAATTTTAGTTTTTCTTTGACTTCTTTCTCAAAATGTTCGTTGATTGTCTTTTCATAGGATAAAACATATTTAGGCCCATATTGAATACGATTATCAACATATCTCATAGTAATTCTTGCTGTTTGAAGAGAGATACCAAAAAAAGGCGAAATCTTTGACAAATCTCTATAGAGTTCATCATAAGCACCTGGAATTAAAGAGACACTTGTGGGAGCAAGCATATAAGTAGCCCCAAAATTTGCCTCACTTTCATTCTTTTCATTTTGCTCTCGATGATTCAAGATGAAATGCATTATTTCGTGAGCGATACTAAACCTTTGTCTACTAACCCGAGTTCCAAGATTATCAACATACATTTTGATTTCGCCTTCGCGCTTATCTATCTGCAAATAGGCATCTGGTAGCCTAAGGAAAAAATATTCATCCACCTTCCCAGGGTTTTTGTCAATGATAGATGATGCATAAACAATTTTAATTCCCATTTTATTTGCCAACTCAAAAACATTAACTGGAAAAGAGGTAATGTTATAATCCTCAATAACATTAGCTATTTCTTTTTTTATTTCCTCATATCTTGAATTTGTTAATCTCACATTAATCCTCTAAAAGAAATCTAATCAGTTTCTTCTTATCTTCATCGGATAAAGTATCTTTGCTTCTAGCAAGGACTTCATAAGAATCAATATAAGCATCAGTCCCAAGAAGGTCGTTGCCCAATAAATAATCAGTAGTGGTTTCCAAAGCTTTCGCAATATTAACAATGACATCAATTCTTGGAGTTCTTTCACCAGAAAGATATTTTGACATTGAAGCTTCTGTAATATTTGTTTTTATAGCTAATTCTTTTTGTGTCAAGTCCTTGTCTTTCATCAACCTTTTTACTTTTTCAATAAAACCCATTTGTTTATTTCTCCTCCTGACTTGCCTATATTATAATAACATTGCCTATATGTGTCAAGACCCATAATAGTTTTAAGCAATTTTCACAATTTTATTCTTACAGTAAAAAAGCAAAGCAAATAGACAATAGTATATGTAATAAAAAGCAAAAACTGCTACTGTTCTTGAAAATGAAGATACCCAGCGTTTGTTCTTTTGGCAAATTTCGATTCCTAAATGCACAAAAAATGTCCCCTCTTGTTGAACCTTGATTGGTACAATTTTAGGGGACATCATCAAATCAATTGGGGCGGCTAGTGGGGATCGAACCCACGCGTGCCTGAGTCACAGTCAGGTGCGTTAAACCGCTTCGCCACAACCGCCATAAGCGCCTATTAGCGCTATTTCATTGTAAACGAAACTACTTACTTTGTAAAGCGTTTTGAGCACTCTTTAAGCGCAATAAGTTCCCGTTTATGAAGTAAGATTCCCACATTCTTAACTGGAACCTTTTCTAGGAACGAGATAGCCTCATCTAAAGGCAACCATTTTATTTCTTTAAATAAGGTTTTTTCTAAGTCAGTTAAGTGCTTTGGCGCTTCACCAATAGCCCGGGCAAAAAAGTAGGTTGCGATATTATGTAATTGGATGAGATTAAAGTCATAAGTCATAACTCCAAGAGGAACTGGTTCCATAATTTGTAGTCCTAATTCTTCTTGCATTTCTCGAATAAAGCATTCCTTACTGCCCTCGTGGTCTTCAATTCCACCACCAGGTAGTTCATAATGATCTCTGTCTCCAAAGGCATCTTTTCCAACAATATGAATTAAGGCAATCTCACCCTTAGCATTCATGACGATACCCCGGGTACAAAAACGAACATTAATAATTGGCTGTTCAGGATAAATCGTATCTGCAATATGGCCTAAATATTTGTATATCATAATTATTTCTCCAAAGATGCATTGTACATCTTAGCATAAGCACCATTCTTTGCCATCAACTCATTATGATTTCCTTCTTCAATAATACCATCCTTACCCATAACTACAATCTTATCGGCATTTCTAACTGTGGTTAAGCGATGAGCGATAACAATCGTTGTTTGGTGTTTGGCTAGTTCATCGAAATCATGTTGAATTTGTCGCTCTGTCACATTATCCAAAGCACTAGTAGCTTCATCTAAAATGACTATTTTAGGTTTTCTTAAGAAGAGTCTGGCAATAGCAATTCTTTGCTTTTGACCACCACTTAAACGAATACCCCGTTCACCTACCAAGGTTTCATACCCATCCGGTAAACTGGTAATAAAGTCGTGAATATGGGCCCTTTTAGCGGCTTCAATTACCTCTTCATCATTAGCTTTAGGCTTACCATAAAGGATGTTATCTTTAATGGTGCCCCAGAAAATAAAGACATCTTGTTGGACATGACCCAATGAACTTCTTAAGGTATATAAGTCATAATCCTTAACATTAATGCCATCAATTAAGACTTCGCCTTTTTCAACATCATAAAACCGGGGGATGAGTTTAGAGATAGTTGACTTACCAACACCAGTCTCACCAACTAATGCCACATTTTGACCCGCTTTAACTTGTAAAGAAAAATTATTGAGGACATGACTTTCATTGCTATGATATTCAAAAGTTACATTCTTAAATTCAACATCACCTTTAAAGTCGTGTTGGGTGATTGGATGTTCGCTTTCTTTAATGCTAGATTCGGTCTGCATAACTTGATAAAACTTCTCATACCCCGACCAGCCTTGTTGGAAAGTCTCAACTACTGAGTTTCCAATCTTATTCAAGGCTTGAATTAAAAAGTTGATATAGAGGAAGAAAGTAATTAAATCAACATAATCAATTATTTGTTTATAAACAAAGAAGCCACCAATGACTAACATGGCCAAGTTAGCCATATTAGTAAAGAAAGTTACGCCACTACTAAATAAACCAATCTCTTTAAAAGATTTTCTTCTAGATTGGCGGTACGATTCGTTAGTGTCTTTGAACTTCTCGATTTCGAACTCTTCATTACTATAAGCTTTAGTTAAATATATACCTTCCAAAGAATTGGACATCTTGGAAGTCATTTCGCTACGTTCATTTTGGACACTTCTAAATCTAGCCATCATCTTTTTCCGTCTCCAAATAGCATAGATTAATAGAATTATGACAAAAGCAAAAACAATGAGAGTTAATTGCCAACAAGAATTCATTAAAATAATGAAACTCCCGACCGCCATAATGATAGAAATGAATAGATCTTCTGGAACATGGTGGGCCATTTCACTGACATCATTTAAATGTGAAGTTAGATTAGCTAATAATTCACCAGTCTTTTTAGTATCAAAATAGCTGTAATCTAAGGTCTCAAATTTCTTGAATAAATCTAAACGCATTGAACTTTCAATATTAATGCCTAAAGTATGGCCATAATAACCGACACAATAAGCTAAACCAAAACGTAACACATATAAACCAAACAAGACTGCTCCATAAACAGCCAGTGTTTGCATATCTCCTGCCGGAATAATCGTGTTTAAGATGTTTTTAAGAGCGCTTGGAAAGATTAAATCAATCCCGCCCATAATTAAGACACAAGTTAAATCAAAGATAAAGAGGCCAAGATAATTTTTATAGTAGGAAACAAACTTTTTAAACATGATCTCACCTCTTCCGCCAAAAAGTTATTATACACGAAAATAAACCAAAATAAAACCCCACGAGGTGGGGTTTATTACTTAGCGCTCTTGTAACAAGGAGGGTACTTATTTATGTGCTTTTGGGAAAGAGAAA
>JAQUTO010000030.1 GCA_028694305.1 Bacilli bacterium | reverse complement strand
CTTAGCAATTGCTAAGTTATGATTCATTAACTCACCAAAGAAGTCAATGTCCCCTTCTGGATATATTCCGATATCATAACCTTTTTGTTTCATTCTAATGACATCCATGACATCACTAACACTGGCACTATTCTCAGCTCTTTTAACTTCTTCTAAGATACCAGCAAAAACTAAACTATAGAATTTATTCTTAAAGATTTCTTCACTAGCTAAAAAGTGAATGTTTTTCCGCACAAACATCAAACATAACCAAACTGGATCCCAATTACTATGGTGGTTTGAGATGAATAAGGTCTGTTCTTTAGGTTTTTCTAGGCCATTATAGTTATATTTAACACGTTGAAAAATCCTTACATAAGGATAAAGGACTCTTTTAAATAGCCGATAAAAATAACGTTGTACTCGGTTCATACTCTCCCTACTTCTTCCGAGAATATTTTACTTAGATTTTCTAAGGTAGTCAACTCATAAAAAATGGTAATTAACCAAAAAAGAAAAACCACTCTGCTGAGTGGTCTTCATCCAACTAATTATCGCTTCTATCTTTATAATCTCCCAGTTTCCCATACTTAAGGTAAACTGCGCTAATTTCTTTTAACATATCTGCCTCTTCTTGTAAAATTAAATCATTATCGGCCAATAATTGAAGTTTTTTTGCTATATCATTTGCGGATGCTTGAAACGCTTCGTGTGGTTCTTTTCGCTCAAGAGAAGAGGAAATAGAATCCAGTAGAATGTATTCCATAGCGTTAAGCATATCGTTCTCCCACAAAGTCTTAAGTCTGCCAGTTAATTCCAAACGATGTAAGCGCGCTTGGTCCTCTTCCTTCTTAGCCTCTTTTTGTTCTTCAGTTTCTTGGGGCTTATCTTTAATTATTTTACCATCTTTATCATATACTACTGCGGTGACTTTGCCATCTTTCTTGATATTGATGGTGTTAAATTCTGCATCATTTACAATCTCAATACTTTCTTTATGTCTTCTCATCTCTTGTGGCATAAAATGTCCTCCTTTAGTGCAGAAAATACCTTCTCTGCATTATCATTATATAATAATGTGTGTCCAAAAATTTACTCATAGAAAATGGTATGCGCATGCCTACCATCGCACTTATTGATCACGTCTATATCGACATAAGGAGTTCTGATGTATTAGGTTTTATTCGACCATTGATTCATCCAAAACTCATGCTCATTTTTTGCTTCTTGTTCTAGCTGACGAATTGTTTTGTTTATTTCTTCTTCTCCAATAAATCTATTCTTTAAGAGATCATAAACACGATCTTTAGAAAAACTTAAAAGTGTTTTACTATAATCCATACAATTCTCTCCTTTCAGTAAGCAATAACCCTACTTGATATGTTCTCCGAATATCAATCAAAACACTTGAATCTAGCAGATCACTTTATAGGCGCATAATCAGAGTTTTGATTAATCCTAAATTGGTTTGCCAATTTCTTCTGTCTTAATCTTTCTTCACTTTAATCTTGTTTGGAGTTGTTGCGATAGTTTTAGTTGTAGTTTCGGCTTTAGCTTTAGTTTTAGCTTTAGCTTTGGCTTCTTCTGCAGCTTTTAATCTTGCTTCAACCTTTTGCCTTTCTACAAGTTCATTGTATGGTCTAAAGGCTTTTTTGACCATATCATAAATTGTCCAGATAAATAAACCCCAAAAAATAAAGATAAGCCATACAAATTCCATAACTAATCCCTCCTTGTGTAAAAAAATCTTTACCTCGCTACCATTATTGTAAAAGAAGGTATGCCCAAAAAAAGACCCATCATTTATGCGAAAACTATCTACACCTTTTTGTATTATTTATTTCCACAGTTCTGATTACAGTAAGTTTTTATAACAAAAAAACATCCTTTCTTTTGTTCAAAGATTAGATGTAATTTATTGCTATGAATGCTAAATAAGAAGACTAGAACACTACCAAAGTATAGTTGCCAGGATCCAATCGGGCACTCCGCTCTTGACCCCTAAATCTTTCACCTTCGGTAAGGTTGTATGCGTAAATTGTACCAGAAGCTACAACATATTTTTCTTCATCATATAGTTTCCAATGGAAAACGCAGTCGTTAATTGCCTTGTCTCCATTTACGTCATATAGTTTTTCACTGACGAAAGACATCTTCAAGTCAGTTGGTCCTCCATCATATATACTTTCAAACTTATACAATTCATCCACGCCTGGTGCTTTATCATTATTCATCTTATCCCACTCCTTTATTATCTAGAATAAATCAAAAGGTTTCTTTCTATCAATTTCTTTGGCCATTTGCGAAAATAATTTTCATTAAGGTGTGATTGTCTATCCCACCTTTTTTGTAAGTATGGTGCGCCCGGTCGGAGTTGAACCGACGACCCTTGCCTTCGGAGGGCAATACTCTAATCCACTGAGCTACGGGCGCATAAGCAAAGTAATTATAGCACATTTAGTTAGAGTGGTTGCCATTTCTTTTTTTTTAGTATATAATTAAACCAACAAGTTATATTTTAACATGCGCATAATATTGCAGGAAAAGTTTGGAGTGATGCTTAAGATGGCAAATATAAATCATGGTGATACCGCAGTTTTTGCATTAGGTGGTTTAGGTGAAATCGGCAAAAACATGTATTGTATCGAATGCGACAATAATCTCATAATAATAGATTCTGGGGTCTCTTTCCCAGAAGCTGACTACCCAGGAATAGACTATATTATTCCTGATTTTACTTATCTAATTCAAAATGCTTATAAAATTAAAGCTTTAATTATTACCCACGGACATGAGGACCATATCGGTTCTATTCCTTTTTTAATTCAAAAAGTGAATATTCCAATGATTTATGCTCCAAGACTTGCAACCGCTTTAATTAAACATAAACTAGAAGACTTTAGAATTCATCAAAAAGTAAGAATGATTGAAATTGATGGTAATTCTTCTTTTCAAGTTGGCAATATGAAGATTGATGCTTATACTACAACCCACTCTATTCCTGACTCATTAGGTTTTAGAATTACAACCCCAAATGGTGTCATTATGGAATCTGGTGACTTTAAGATTGATTTAACTCCTGTCGGTAACCAACATATTGACTTACAAAAGATTGCGCGTTTTGGTTCTGAAGGTGTCGATCTATTAATGTCTGAGTCAACCAACTGTGAAGTGCCTGGATTATCGCTAAGTGAAAGTAAAGTCGTCGATTCAATTAAAGATGTCTTTGCTGAAGCTCCAGGTAGATTAATTGTGGCTACTTTTGCTTCCAATATTCACCGAATTCAACAAATGGTTGAAATCGCTGTTGAATTTAAGCGGAAGATTGTAGTTTTCGGACGTTCAATGGAAAGAACAATTGAAATCGGCAGAAAGTATGGTTATATTTCCTGTCCAGATTCCTCTTTAATTGCCCCAGAAACCATGAAAGCTTATCGGGCTAATGAACTCTTCATTCTCTGCACTGGAACTCAAGGTGAACCTTTGGCGGCTATTTCAAGAATTGCCCAAGGTACCCATAAATACTTAAAGATTGCCCCAACTGATACTGTGGTTTTTTCTAGCAGTGCCATTCCTGGCAACGCCCAAAGTATCAATAAGGTAGTAAATGCCTTGTATCGTCAAGGTGCAAATGTCTTAACTAATTCCATCTTAAATAATATCCATGCTTCAGGTCACGCTAATCGCGAGGAGTTGAAGTATTATCTATGTCTAGTTAAACCTAAATATTTAATGACAATTCATGGTGAATATAGAATGCAAAAACTCCATTGTGAGTTAGCCCAAGAAGTTGGAATGCCAAAAGATCATACCTTTGCGCTAGCTAATGGAGATGTTTTATTAATGCGCGATGGTGAATGTCGCTTAGGTCAAAGAATTGATGCCGATGCCATTTATGTCGATGGTAAAGATTCTAGTGGTTTATCAACTGCTGTTATTCGGGATAGAAAGATACTCGCCAATGATGGTATTGTCTCTGTTTTAGTTGCCATGGATTCCCATACTAATAAGTTATTAGCTAAACCAGTGATTATTTCACGGGGTTTTATGCATTTAGTTGGTAATGAAGACTTTAATACTATCGCTACTAAGTTAGTAACCTCTTCTTTAGAAGAGTTATTTAAAGGTAAGGTCACTTTCTCTGCTATTAAGAACACTATTAGAAGTTCTTTATCTACTTATATTTATGAAAAGACTCACCGTAATCCAATGATTATTCCTGTCATCATGAATCGGATTGATGAGAATGAAAAACCAAAACAAAGGCAATTACATGATCGTGTTAGCTAGTGGCTCTCCTAGAAGAAAAGAGCTTTTATCACAAAGGATTCAAGACTTTAAAATAATTGTTCCGCAAGTCAATGAAGACTTAATCGTTTCTTCTACATTGGATGAAATTCCCCTTTTACGTGCCACTAAAAAGGCCTTAGAAGTCAGTAAAGATCATCCTAATGACTTGGTCATTGGAGCTGATACAGTAGTAATTATTGATAATCAACTACTCGGTAAACCAAGAAGTGAAGAAGAAGCTAGATGGATGTTAGAAACCTTATCTAACAGAACTCATAAAGTTTTAACTAGTTGTTGCTTAATTCTAAATAATCAAAAACACCATGTTAATAGTGTAAGTCTAGTTACCTTTAGAAAACTTAGTGAAGCAGAGATTTCTGCTTATATTAAAACTAAATCACCGTACGATAAAGCCGGTGGTTATGGAATCCAAGATAGTTCCCACTTTGTGGCTAGTATTGAGGGTGATTATAATAATGTTATGGGTCTACCCTTAGCTGAGTTAATGCTTGAAATAAATAAACTAATAAAAACCCCTCACTGAGGGGTTTTCGTTTACTTTAATTTAAGCCATCATTACTGCACGTTGTACCATTACAGACATCAAATCTAATATTATTATTAGCATTAACGGCTTTCCGTTCATAAAGTTCAATGCCACTAATATCTACTCCATTTAATTGGAACTTAGATTGTCTACCCGGATTATACACGGTTGAACCGCTATTTGCATAGTTAGTTGGGGTTGAAACAATCACTGTTGTGACATTGGAGACTGGTAAAGCACTCCGAGTTTCACTATTAGTTAAACTATTGAAGTAACTATTAGCTGCAGCAGCAGTTGTATCGTAAGATGTTGTCCCATCAGCAGCAGTGGTTGAATAAAGTAAAGCATTATCAACAAAGATATTATTAACGGTATAAACATTACTATAAAATCTTAATGAATATGAGGTTTGACCAGAATATTGTCCATTCCAATAATCACCGAAGATATTGGTATATGGATTCCAGTTGGATCGACCAGTACTTGAATAAGAATACATGGTTAGGCCATCAAAGCCACAACCATTAAATGATAAGGAAGAAGTTTTATCTCCTGCAGTGGAAGTTAAGGTTGTCCAACCGATAAAGCCCGCCATTGGAGCTGGTTGGAACGAAGTTCCAAAGTAAGTATCTTTAATATCGCAATTAGTAAAGACGATATTCGCATCTGCTAAATATGCTCTTGTAGCAAAGACACCCGCCCCATTTGTGCCAGGCATAGTTGTTTTTTTATCATTAATAGTTGAGGTCTCTCCAGCTGCAGTTGAAGCAAGACCATCGTAGGCACCATCAACACTGACACTGGTAGAACCACCAGTATAAGCATTAGTTCCCCCATCAGTATGAGCGCCTTGAACATCAACATTATTGAAGATAGTATCTCTTGTGTCACCTGTGGTATCAATTACCCCAGCAATAAAGGAGTTATAACCAGCATATAAACGATTGCTAGATTTAGTACCAGTACTGTAGTTATTGTAATAAGTGACATCATAGAAAGTTAAATTCTTGATTTCAACTTCACTAACTACTCTAAATAATGGATAAGAACTAGTATATGAAACTTTCTTATTGTTGCCATCAAGATAAGTTTTATCAAGGTCTAATTGGTTATTAGCCGACATATCACCTAAATCTAAGATCCCATCATAACCGTTAGTGGAATTATCATCACTATCAACATAATCACTTAATTTGAAGTAATGATCACCACTATTATAAGTTGAACTTAGCATATTTAACCAATGTTGTTTATTAAGAATAATATATGGATATGTTTCTGAACCAAAGCCACCACCAAAGTCAGTTTGATTACCAAGTTTGGCTGGGTGATGAGAATTTCCAGCTAATGTCACAGTTTCAGTACTTTGTTTTCCCGTTAAAGTTAAGGAAATACTAGAACCGATATTATTAACATTTAAATTTGCAAAGTGCACATTATAATCAGTGCCATTATTAAGTTCTGCCTCTGTTGACCACCGCACGGTTAAAGTATAGAGTAAAACTTCTTCAAAATCAGTTAAGAAGTAATCATCAGGCGTTGCAGTCTCATTTAAGATTGTTGCTCCTTGTTGAGCTGCTAATGTTGTTAAATATGTTCTTGAAGTTGACGAATCAGATTTATTCATATGACCAATGGCATCATCACCCTCACCATATTGTTTTTGCAGTAAGGTATTGCCATCGTTATTTTTTAAAGTTACGAGTAAATAAGGAATTGCGGCTTTACCAGTATAACTATTACTGACAAGGTTGAGTTTGGAAAGGTTAACATCGAAATCTAAGTCCATCGTAACACCCGTCACACCAGAAGTATTCTTGTTAGTTACACTGAAAGCATAACTAACTTCCTTACCTGGTGATAAAGCTTCTATATCAGCTGACCAAGTGCTAGTTGTATTACCGACCAAGACAAAATTGGCGGCTGTTAAAGTGCCTCCGCCAGTATTAACTTCTTTCTGATAAAGGGCTGCAGTCCCTGTTGCTAAGGAAGCTAACAAGGCCACGCCCAGTACTCCTACGAGTACAAATTTCTTTCCTTTTCCACTCATAAAATAATTCCTCCGTTCCCGCAAACGAATTTTGAGCCTACAAAAAAATTAGTAATGGATCTCTCCATTGATAGTATTATATACTATTCAATTATCTAATTCAAGTTTGACACTTTTTATTGCAAAATAAAACCCACATTTAATGTGGGTTTCTGAACTTTTTTACTTATTACAGTCATCACAAGAGGTTTTATCACAGATAATAGAACGTAATTCTCTTGGGATAAAGGTTCGAATTTCTTCTTTATTATAACCAACTTGAATTGTAGAATCATTGACAATAATCGGCCGTTTTAGCACAGTTGGGTTATCGCGAATGAACTCAATTAGTTGAGAAACAGTCATCTTTTCAAGATCAACCTTCTGCTCTTTGATTACTTTAGAACGCTTAGAGATGATATCATCAGTGCCATTTTCACTTTTAGCTAAGATATCTTTTAGTTCTTTTTCATCCAAAATCCCTTGAGTAATATTCTTTTCAACATACTCAATTTTATTATCATTTAACCATTCTTTTACTTTGCGACAACTCGAACACGATGGTGAAGTATATACTCTTAACATGACGTCAACTCCTCTACCCCTATTCTAACATAGAAGGCTTGACTTATTAAGTTTTTTTTGCTAATCTAAGGCCATTAGTGATGAAGTTCGATAAGTAGTAGTCAACCCAGAGAGTTAGTGGTCGGTGAAAACTAACAAATAAACTATGAAATGGGCGAATGGAACTAAGCGGTCTTCACCGTAATGAAGAATTAAAGAAGGCACAATTGTTGTGCGAACCGGGGTGGCACCACGAGTAATTCTCGTCCCTTGAATGGTGTTTTTTTGTTATTAAGGGGGTCATTTTATGGATAGAATGCTCAGTGGTATTAAACCATCAGGAAAACTCACATTAGGTAACTACATTGGCGCAATTAGAAATTTTGTGAAATATCAAGATGAATATGAATTGTACATTTTCATCGCGAATTTACACGCCATTACAGTTCCCGTTTCCAAAGAAGAATTACGCAAGAATACTAAAGATATTGCCGCTTTGTATATTGCCTGTGGCTTAGATCCTAAAAAAGTCACCTTCTTTATTCAATCAGATGTCTTAGAACACGCTAACCTCAGTTGGATTTTTAATTGCCATACTTATATGGGCGAATTAAAAAGAATGACTCAATTCAAAGATAAATCCCAAAAACTCAATGATTCCAGCATTAATGTCGGTTTATTTACATATCCAGATTTAATGGCTGCTGATATATTAATTTATGATCCTAAATATATTCCTGTGGGTGAAGATCAAAAACAACATGTCGAACTAACCCGGGATATTGCCATTAGAATGAATAATAAATATGGGGAAATGTTTACCATTCCTGAACCCTTGGTTGCCAGTGAAGGTGCCAGGATAATGTCCTTATCAAATCCTAGTAAAAAGATGTCTAAATCTGATGAAACTGGTGATAAAGGTTGCATTTACTTGCTTGATGATCCTAAGTTGGCTGCTAAGAAAATTATGAGTGCAGTCACCGACTCAGAAGCCAATGTTAAGTATGATGTTACAAATAAACCTGGTATTTCCAATCTGATGGAAATCTATGGTGCTTTGAGTGGTAAAACCAATCAAGAAATTGAAGCTGAATTTAAAGGCCAAAACTATGGTGTCTTCAAGAGTGCTGTTGCCGATATTGTAGTTACTACCCTTACTGAAATTCAAGCCAAGTATAAGCAATTAATGGCCAGTGGCGAGATTAATGAAATCTACCAACAAGGGGCAATTAAAGCCCGCGCTATCGCTAACCAAAAGTTACATAAAGTTTATAGAAAGCTTGGTATAGAATAAAAGAAACGCCCTAAGATTAGGGCGTTTTTATTTAACCAACTAATTTATCAATGGCTTTTTTAATCTTAGCTAATTTCTTATCGGCTTGTTTTTTAGTATCAGCGACGATACAGTAATAGAATTTACATTTTGGTTCAGTCCCACTTGGACGAATTGCAATGAAACTGCCATCATCTAATAAGAAACGTAAGACATTAGATTTAGGTAAGGTTAATTTTTTCTTTCTACCATTAGTAGTTGCAATA
>JAQUTO010000029.1 GCA_028694305.1 Bacilli bacterium | reverse complement strand
CCATCCCCAAGTTTATGGGCATGTGCGCCTTGTTCAAAAATAGCTTTATCTTTCAATTCTTTAATCTTAATATCATCAATCAAGGTATCTTTTGGATAGATAATTTCGCCATTAACATCACAGAGTGGTTCTGCAATGATATGGTTAACTAACCGATTATAAATACCTAATTTCTTTCTAAACTTATAACGACCCGCTTTTCCTAAGTCATATCTTTTGGAATCAAAGAACTTTTGTTCCAAAATAATCCGAGCGCCTTCTGGTGTAGTTGGCTCCCCTTGTCTGACCTTACTATGGATTTCAAGCATAGCCCGAATTGCGGCTTCTTCTTTATCTAGTAATTCACTAGTTAAATCTTTCTTTAAAGTTGCTTCTAAATATGGATTTTCACCAAAAAGATTGGTAAAGTCTTCATTACTACCAATTCCTAAAGCCCGCAGTAAAACTGTGGCAGGAATCTTTCTAGTCCTGTCAACCTTAGCATACATGACATCTTTGGTATCTGTCTCATATTCAATCCAAGTACCACGAGTTGGGATAACTTCACCTGAGTAAATATCCTTGCCCGTCTTATCTTTTTCTTTTTTGTAATAAGCACCTGGGGAACGAACAATTTGAGAGACAATAACTCTTTCGGCACCATTAATAATAAAAGTTCCGCTTGGAGTCATGATTGGAAAGTCGCCCATGAAGACGTCGCTTTCTTGAATAACTCCCGTTTCCTTATTGGTTAAGCGGAATTTTACTCTTAAAGGCGCTGCATAGGTAAAATCTCTTTCTTTGCATTGATCCATTGTCTTTTTTGGTTCTTCAAAATGACAACTTAAATAACTCAACTCTAGTTTGTCACCCGGTCCCGCGATTGGATAGACATCATTAAAGACTTCATCGATCCCGTGTTCTACAAAGTCTTGATATGACTTTGTTTGGATGGCTACGAGGTTAGGTAAACTAAAAGTTCCGCTAACTTTCGTAAAATTTTGGCATTTCAACTTCTCATTTCCGGCATTTGATTGTTTAATAGCCACTAGCAGTCACCTCATATTCTGTTTTTATGTGTACACTACGTGTATAGCCTTTTTTAGAACACAAAAAAGTTATACGTAGGCAATTTTATAGTTTATCAAACTGTCAACTTTTAGTCAAGAGTTTTTTACTTTTTAATACTTTTCAAGATAAAATACCCTTTATTTTTTTCAATAATAATACAATTCCCAAATATTTCAGTTAGTTTCTTAACCGCGCTAGGCGCGCCTTGTGCTTTACGTATGACAACGAACAAAGTTCCTTGCTCATCTAAAACATTATAAGACTCAGTAAAGAAACGATAAACGACTTCTTTCCCCGCTCTAATTGGAGGATTTGTTAAGATAGTCTTCATTTTCCCTTTAACGGCACTAGCTCCATCACTACTGTAGATACTTAAATTACTTAATTCATACTTTTCAGCATTGATTTTAGCTAATTCTAGCGCTCTTTCGTTAACATCAACTAACTCAAAGTTTATTTCTTGATAAAGGCGAGCTAACGTAACCCCAATAGCACCCCAACCACAACCTAAATCAAGAACTGGGCCAGCAAAACCTTCTTTAATAACCGTATTAATTAAGGTCCTACTGCCATAATCTAAACCTTCTTTGGAAAAGACTCCATTATCAGTATATAAAGCAAAATCTATGTCGTTAATTCGATAAAAGACCAGTTTTTTAGCACTAGCTAGTGCTGGATCATTATCAAAATATTGTGGCATAGATTTCACCCCCTTGTTATGCGCAAAAACCTGCTTGAGGCAGGTTTTGTGTTTTGAATGCTAATTCTGAACTAAATTACTTTAATTCAACTTCAGCGCCAGCTTCGACAAGCTTAGCTTTTGCTGCTTCTGCTTCAGCAACTGGCATCTTCTCTTTGATAGTGCATGGTGCAGTATCAACAAGTTTCTTAGCATCAATTAAGCCCTTGCCTGTAATAGCTTGGACAGCTTTGATAACTGCAACTTTGTTTTGACCAATACTCTTTAAATTGAGATTGACTTCGCTTGGACCTGCGGCTGGGCCGGCAGCTTCTTGTGCAGCTGGTGCAGCAGCAACTGGAGCAGCGGCGGTAACGCCAAATTCCTTCTCAATTTCTTTAACTAAATCATTTAATTCAACGATAGTCATTTCTTTTAAACTAGCGATAATATCAGCATTTGATAACTTTGCCATAAGTATTTTCCTCCTTTATTAACTAATGGACTAAGCGGCTGGTGCGGCTGGTGCTGCGCTTGGAGCTGCTTCTTTTTCTTGTTTTTCGCCGATGGCTTTAACAGCACAGGCAAAACCCCGAACTGGAGCTTGTAAACAACTGAGTAACATTGATAATAAACCTTCACGGTTTGGTAATGACGCAATTGTTTGAACTTCTTCTACACCAATGATTTTACCATCGAAAATGCCACGTTTGATTTGGAGATTAGGATGCATTTTTGCAAACTTAACCACATTTCTTGGGCCAGCAATGGAATCATCATGAGAAAAGACTAGAGCGTTAGGACCGACAAGATCTTTCTTAAGATCATCATAGCCTAATGAATCAATAGCCCGATCCACATAAGTGTTCTTGTAAACCTTCATTCTTGCCCCATCTTTATATAAAGCGTGACGCAATTCTTCGGTTTCATTGACAGTTAAGCCACGATAATCAACGATAGTGACGCTACTAGCACCTTTAAAATCGGCAGTAATTTGATCAATAATCGCTTGTTTAGCGGCTTGTGTCTCTTTCTTCATTAAAGTTACCTCCTTTTTTATGAGTAACCAATATTCCATATAAAACCCACACGCAAGGTGTGGGTTGTTTTAGTAATAAATACTATTTAACACACCTCGGCAACCTAATTAAGCCTTTCAGCCGTTGCTGTCTATGGTATATTGATGACTTTCTTATTTTAACTTAACTATTTAATAATTGCAAGTGCTTAAGCAGCACAAGCAAGTTTGATGCCAGGTCCCATAGTTGAGGACAAGACACAATTCTTAACATAAACGCCCTTGACTGAGGCTGGTTTAATCTTAACGATTTGGTTAACGATAGCAGTGACGTTCTCGCTTAACTTTGTTTCATCAAAACTAACTTTGCCACAAACGACGTGGACGTTGCCTTCTTTATCTGCCCGATATTCAACTTTACCTGCTTTAATTTCTGTGACAGCTTTAGCAATATCTTGTGATAATGTTCCAGTCTTTGGGTTTGGCATTAAGCCTTTAGGACCTAAAACTTTACCCATCTTACCTAGAAAACCCATCATATCTGGTGTAGCAACGATAACATCGAAGTCAAACCAGTTTTCTTTTTGGATCTTATCTAGCATTTCTTGACCACCAACATAATCAGCACCGGCAGCCTTGGCTTCATCAACCTTATGAGTAATAGCTAAGACTTTCTTAGTCTTACCTGTTCCATGAGGGAGAACCATAGCTCCTCTAATTTGTTGGTCAGCTTGTTTTGTATCAATACCAAGATTGAAGGTAACTGTAACAGTTTCATCAAACTTAGCATATCTTGTTTCTTTTAATAACTTAACAGCTTCAGGGATGGCATAAATCTTGCCTTTTTCAATTTTCTCTTCAGCTTTACGTAATTGTTTACCTTTCTTTTGCATCTAAATTTCCTCCTTGTGGTACAAACGGATTATTCCTCCCACACAATCTTACGGTAAAACTACTTCTTTTCTGGCATGCCAGTAACAACAATTCCCATTTGACGGGCTGTACCCTCAATGATTCTCATTGCTGATTCAATATCATTAGCATTGAGATCTGGCATTTTATATTCTGCAATCTTGCGAACATCTTCTGCCGTAATTGTTGCTGCTTTCACCGTATTAGGGGTTCCAGAAGCTTTTTGAATCTTAGCTGCTTTCTTAAGTAATACTGCAGCTGGAGTTGTTTTAATAACAAAATCAAATGATTTGTCTTCATACGCTGTAATAATAACAGGTATAACATCTCCCATATGTTCTTTAGTCTTGTCATTGAACTCTTGGCAGAACTTAGGCATATTAATACCAGCTGATGCTAATGCAGAGCCCGGTTTTGCTTGTCCTCCAGGAATTTCTAGTTTTACAACTTTACTAATTTTCTTGGCCACGCGACTCACCTCCATTTATAATTCGTCCGTGTTGTGGTTGTAACAGGTTTACCCTTCCCACTCCAAAACTTTGCACAAAAACTTCGTGCTTTATTATTTTATACCAAGTTAGACCATCTTGCAACCTTAACTTTGTTAATACAATAAAAAGGGGGAAGAATTGCTCTTCCACCCTTATAAAACGTTTTCTTCTATGCGGCTAGCTCCCAACCATTGAGTGTCGTATTCCAATTGTATGTGCCAGCAACTATTGAAGTAATTGCAGTTTCAGTAGCATCATAGAAGTTACTATACGTTCCTGACATTGTTCCGGCACTATCAACAACAACGCTTGCTCCTTCGACACCAGATAGAGTACCACTATTATTCAATGTACCATTGACAACTAATTTCGATCCATTTGCAAAATTAATTGTGTTTCCGGCTTCAACAGTCAATGTCTTACTGGCATTAATAGTAAGTGATGCCGTACTTTGGGCACTACCAATCACATATCCCGTTAGGTTTGGCATAGTTGTATCTACCGCAATTGTTGCAGATAAACGAATGCTCCCATATGCAGTTCCAAATTTGGCAATTGCATTTTCAAGATGATCTATGCTAGTAATCGTTACAAATCCAGTACCATTAAGCGTGCCAGTAAATGAAGCTGTTGCGCTATTGGCATATATATAATAATTATTAGTAATCGTTCCTGTACCAGTTATAGGCTTAGTAATCAAGATAAAGCCGGCAGTCGCTCCCGTGTATGAAGTTGTTCCAGTTACAATTGTTCCATTATTAACGATGGTACCAGTTAGACCAAGCCGATGTTGGTTAACTGTAATAGTACCATTATTGGTTAACTTACCAGAGAAAGTAAGAGGATTATTACCGCTTGCCGCCCCTAATCTATTAACTGTAGCCCCCTCATAATTGTTAAAGACATAGTTGATATCCCAAGAAGCACTTCCAGCATTAAATGTACCATAGTTGTTAATTGTTGTGGTTGTTGTTCCGACAACAGTATTAGCAATATTAATTGTTCCATTATTAGTAATAGTGGCTCCGGAAACTGTCCACATAAAGTTTTGGTTATATGTTCCATTATTAATCATCCGCGTTTTAATTGTTAAAGTCTTTGCTCCAGTTAATGTAACTCCAGATTGGATAATAAGTGTTTTTCCTGTATCAATAGTTGTAGCCGCAGAAAGCGAAAGACTAGTATCAATAAGCAGATTATCATATGGTTGAGTCGCAACACTATATTTGATTAGTTCTGCCGCAGTGGAAATCAGAACGTTTAGGTTTCCATTATCATTTGCGGCATAGTCAATTACTTGTGCAGCACTAGCGCCATCAACAAATAGATTGCCACCATCAACCTTATGGAACAGATATAAAGTCTTTGTCACATTAATATCATTGCTTAAGGTGAAATCTGCAGTAGTACGAACCCCATCAATCGAAGAATTGGATTCCGAAAATGCTGTTTGTAATGTCGTCTCACTATTAGCTCCACGTAGCAGTGTTCCAGTTCTTGTTAATGTTCCAGATACAGTAAAGTCTACACCCGGAGCCAAAACAATATTGATATTGGCCGGAATAGTGAAATCACCATCTACAGAAACATTTGCAGTCAATAAGATATCGTTCCCAACCTGTGTGCTAATTGCAGTATTCAATTCTTGCAAAGTAGCCACACTATGTAATGTGCTCTTATAAATATTCTTTATATTCAGTTTGTTATTGTTTGTTATAAATCCATTATTATCTAGCGTCCCGTTACAATTAATTGTACCATTGTTAACAATAGTGCCCTTATTAGTTAATGTTGCGCCTAAAGCTACAGTCAAAGTCTTATCGGCATTTACTTTGAGAATTGTATTTGCCCCAATTGTAGTATCACTTGAGATGGTCAAACCAGCCATAACATTGATAGTTGGAATTTGTGTACTTGAATATCTTTGTTCAATAGCCTCTAAAGCCTTAGTAAGTTCAGCCACACTTTCAACATTGAATGCGGCTTTATAGGAAGAATATGAATAGCAATCTTTGTCCTCATACTCGTTAGTAAGATCAAAGCCAACATTTTGTAAAGTTAAGTTAAGGCTGCCATTATTATTCTCAATGGCTTTTAATTCACCTTGCGTACTTGTCATTGTGAAATCGCAGTCTTTAAAGGAAGCATTCCCTGAAGAATAATAAGCGAATTGCACATATGGATCTCCCCAATATGATTTTGCATATGTTGCAGTAAAATCACAATTTTGGAAAGAAACGTCAAGTGTAGTAGTGTGCGAATAGCCAAATTTAATAGAAGCATTATGGAATGTACAATCTTTAAACGAAATATTTGATGTACCTTCATTGTACCAAGCAAAACTGAAAGCATTATGATAATTCTTTTCGCTAAATGTACAATTTTCAAATGTAAAGGTGCTGTCCCCGCCATAAGCCAAAACTAATGTTAGACCTTTATCGCTAGAACTTGAGACCTCGCCATTCTTTAGCGCCAATTTAGTATCCTTTTTAACCAAGAAACCTTCCCAGGATGCACTACCCGTATCACAATCAACATCATATTTATGACTGTTCAAATCAATTGTAAGATTACCTTTTACTACGAAAGCACCCATAGCATCAGGATCAAAGACATAACCCATAACACCAAGACCATAACCTGCGTAATATTTGCCATATGCGTAATAATTGTCATATAGGTACTTGGCAGAAACCCAAGCTTCAGGATTAGATGATGCCACTACCGCAGTATCACGATATAAAGTTTCATCTGTAATTGAAACATATTGAGGACACTTATTACCATTGACATCGACCATGCCCTCCATACCCCAAGAGTCCCACATATCGTATAGAACATCGCTACTTAAGGTATTGTTCTTATAAGCATCACTATCATAATCAAGTTCAATTAAGCCTAGAATCTTATTATTTGTTGCGTAAATATCAGAAAGAAGTTTAACAGTATTTGTGCCACTTCCACTGATTGTAACGTTACCAATAAAGGCCAAAGCATATTGAAGATCGATTTAATTGTTAATATTGAATGCTAATGACCCAGCATTAGTAACTGTAGTTCCATCAGCAACAACAAGGTTACCAACAAATGTTGGAGTATTAGAAATAGCAATAATTGGAAGTGATGTGATTACAGTAACTTCAGCCGAAGTTGCAGCTCTCCATGTTGCGCCACTTGTGCCAATTGCCCAAGTTGTGTTAGCAGCGATAGCGCCATTAGCCCGATAGTATGAATCATCTTTTTTAACAAATTGTCCACTTGTATAATTAACATAAGAAGCATATGTGCCTCTATATAAAACACCTCTATTATCAACAGTGTGAATTGCATATCCAGGATTTGTTGCGTTAGTTGCTTGGACAGTGCCACCACTGATTGTAAGTGTCATATCATTAGCATAATTGCACATAGAATCTAGAATAATTGCATCTCCCGTATTATTGAAACCATTGCTGAATGGAGTAGGATTATTCTTTGCCCCAGTTCCAGTTATTGTTCCACCACTAATGTTGATAGTACCAGCTTTAGCATAAATACCATTATAACCAGTTAGTGTACCGCCACTAATTGTTAGTGTGCCGGATTGTGGATGATAAATAGCAGCACCCTTATTTGAATCTGACCCAATAAGTGTTCCACCACTAATTGTGATGGTAGTTCCACCATTACCAGCAGTGCCATTACCAGTAACAGCACCATAACCTCCAGAGATTGTTCCACCAGTAACTGTTAGATTTGAGCCTTCTCTATAGACAGAAATACCATATCCATCTAACCCAGTGCCAGAGCTGTTAAATGTGATTTTTCCACCTTCTATGACTGTATCACAATAGGTAGAAGCCGCGATAACAGGAAGAGCATGTTTATCATTACCTGCATTATTTACAATAATTGAGCCATTCTTGAGTGTAATTCCACCATGGGTAGAGCTAGTTCCTTTAATCCAGAATGCATCGCCAACCACAACAGCAGACATAGTATACTCAATAGAGCCATCTTTAGCACTTGATGAATCATCGACAATAATCTTTGCTGATGATAGTGCAAACATATCTTCAATTAGGTTGGTAGAACCATCATAACTACCCGATAGTTTTTTACCATTTAAATCGAGAGTTAATGCTCCAGTAGTCCAACCATTGGAATTACTGATTCCTGTAGCTAACGAAATGTTAGCATCAAGTTTTAAGGTACTAGCTAAATCATTTAAAGCAGTACCATCAAGTTTTAATAAAGCTTGAATATCTTTAATGTCTTGCTCACAATCAATGTGATATGTTGGTTCATCAGCAGCAGCATCAATACTGACTTTAACAGTATTTGTACCCTTGACGATCTCAATATCTTTGCCATTGTTTGCAGCAATGATTGCAGCAAGATCGGCATCAGTTTGAGCTGAATAAACGATCTTATTAGAAACAATAGCTTGTAATGTTGCATTTGCTTTGCCTTGAGTAGCATCATCAATAGCAACCTTATAAGAGTTAATTGTTCCCCCAGTCTTAACTGCGACACTCATATTAGCATCATTAGCAGTATTTTTGAAATTAGCAGCAGCAACAGCAACTTCTTCATCTAAAATATCTGCATCATCACTATCAGCGATAACATAGGTATACTTATATGTTGGAGCATATGCTTCTGCATTGATTAAATTATAATTGATGACAATATTACCATTACCCGAAACAGCAACAGCAGTATAGTCAGTATAGTTAGTTCCATCACCGGCAACCTCAAACTTCTTAATATAAGGAGTTGCGGTAGCAGTGCCAATTAAGTAAGTCTTGCAAGCAAGAGCGCTGTCAGTACTTGGACCAGTTAAGGCTGCAAGTAAAGAAGCATAACGGGACTTAATTGCGGTTTGTTCTGCTTGATCATATAAGCCAAGTCTAATGGCATCATAACCAGCAACAGCATTACTAGCAGAAACTGTTCCGCCAGTTTTAACTAAAGCAACTTCGCTAGATGTGGTAGTTGAGGAGTTAATTGTAACAACATTAGAGGTTGGAACAGCCACACTATTAGTGCTTGTGGAGTTGGTAACATGGATATCAGAGGCACTTGTATTTTGAAGTGTGGTATAAATACC
>JAQUTO010000028.1 GCA_028694305.1 Bacilli bacterium | reverse complement strand
TAAAACGCAACTGTTTAGCATTGGTTTCAGGCGAAAGCATTGGTCAAGTAGCCTCCCAAACGCTCAATAGTATGGCAGTAATTAATGAAGTTATTAAAATGCCAATGATTCGACCTTTAGCGACTTATGACAAGGAAGAAATCATTAACATTTCTAAGAGTATTGGTACTTATGAAATTTCAATTCGACCTTTCATTGACTGTTGTACCATTTTTACACCTAAAAACCCGGTTATTAAACCAGTTAGTAGTCGAGCAGTTGAGTTAGAAGCTAAATTTGATTATCAAACTTTAGTGAATGAGTGCGTTGAAAACATTCAAACAATTTATATTGATGAGAATTATTCAAGCGCGACAGATGCCACAAAATATCTCTAATTTTATTCCATAGGAATAAATAAAGGGCTTAGTGGGTTGTATTCTCTTTACTAAAGTTGTAAAATAAATAGTGCATATTACGGGAGGGGTATTTATGTCAAAAATTATGGCCGTTAACGCTGGTAGTTCATCTTTAAAGTTCCAATTATTTGAGATGCCAGCAGAACAAGTTCTCTTAGCGGGAACAATCGAAAGAATTGGAATGGAAGATGCAATTGTCACTTTGAAATTTGATGGGAAAAAGAAGACAAGAATATTACCTATCGCCAATCATACTGAAGCTGTCCAAATCTTACTAAAATCCTTAATTGATGAAAAGATTCTGGGTAGTTTAGCTGAAATTGATGGTGTTGGGCATAGAGTCGTTCATGGTGGAGAAGAATTTGCTTCATCAGTCGTTATCACTGATAAAGTTGCTAAAACTATCGCTGATTTAAGCGATTTAGCACCACTTCATAACCCAGCAAACTTAACTGGTTACAAGGCTTTCAAAGAAGCTCTACCAACTGTTGGTCACGTTGCTGTCTTTGATACAGCTTTCCACCAAACAATGGCACCAGATCGTTATATTTATCCAATTCCATATGAATATTATGAAGATTATAAAGTCCGTCGTTATGGTTTCCATGGGACAAGCCATATGTACGTCTCAAGACGTTGCATCGAATTACTTGGAAAACCAGCTCATTCTAGAATTATCACTTGCCATATCGGTAATGGTGCTTCCTTAGCTGCTGTTAAAGATGGTAAATGTGTTGATACTTCAATGGGTTTCACACCTTTAGCCGGTGTTATGATGGGAACACGTAGTGGTGATATTGATCCTGCTATCGTCACCTTCTTAGCCGAAAAACTTGGTAAGAGTGCTGAAGATGTTGTTAACATTTTAAACAAGAAGTCAGGTTTACTTGGTGTTAGTGGTATTTCTGCTGACTCAAGAGATATTAATGCCGCCATGGAAGAGGGCAATAAGAGAGCTACATTAGCTAGAGAAATTCAAGTTAATACAGTTTGCAACTTTATTGGTTCCTATTACATTGAATTAGGTGGCTGTGACGCAATTGTCTTTACTGCAGGACTTGGCGAAAACGATGTCAACTTCAGAAAGATGATTCTTGATAAGATTGCTCCAACTATGGGTATTAATATTGATGAAAAGAAGAATAATGTCCATGGTGAAGAAACCTTAATCTCAACACCAGATTCTAAAGTCAAGGTCTATATCATTCCAACCAATGAAGAAATCATGATTGCTCGTGATACTGTTAGACTTCTTAACATTCACTAATTAACTATAAAAGCAGCTTCGGCTGCTTTTTTTTGTCTTCGTGGTGTTAATTATTCTTATTATTTGTTATAATAAGAAAGGTGATTATTATGAAAGAAAAAATCCAAAAACTACTAACTAAAATTCAAGAATTTCAGACAATTATTGTCTTTAGACATGATGCTCCAGATTTTGATGCTTATGGCTCGCAATATGGACTTGCCACCTTTCTAAAAGATAATTTTCCTCGTAAAAGAATCTTAATTACTGGGAATAGTAATGTTGAGGTTGGTCACGATTTATACCCAGTTGATACGATGTTAAGTGATGAAGAAATTAACAAAGAGCCTTTTTTGGCTTTAATTGTTGATACTTCTGAGGGCCGTAGAGTCAGTGACCAAAGATATAAAAAAGCTGCTTATAGTGTACGCCTTGATCATCATCCTGGTGAGGCATTTTGTGATTTAGAATTTGTTAATACTGAATCGAGTGCGGCGAGTGAACTAATCTACTTTTTACTTAGTGAATTAAAAGATTATCATTTCACCAAAGAAAGTAGTAGACACCTAATTATTGGAATAGTCGGTGATACTGGAGCTTTTAAGACTTCCAATACAACCCAAGATACCTTCCATGCTATCGGTGATTTATTGGAGTATGGCGTGAATCTAATTAGTGATGTTTATCAACCAATGTTTGCTAGAACCATGCTTGATTTTAGCGCCGAACGCTTCATTATGGAAAACTATCAGCTTTCTCCAAAAGGAGTAGCGTATTATTTCCTTGACCAAAAAGATTTAGTTCGTTTTGGGCTCGATAGTGATGAAGCCAAGAAATATTTAAGTATCTTTGATAATGTTTTAGGCATTAAAGAATGGGTCTGTTTCGCAGATGATGCCCGTAAGCACGAGTATCGGGTTAGCTTGCGTTCTAGTAAATATAAAGTCAGTGATGTTGCGCGTATGCATGGTGGCGGCGGCCATGATTTAGCCGCTGGTGCCAAAGCCAAGAATAAAGAAGAAGCGCTGCAAATTATAAAAGAATTAGATGAACACTTATAAGTGAGGTGAAAGGGATGAGTTATTATCCATTGAATGTAAAAACTGGTTACACTTTTTTTGCGAGTTCAATTCATCCTGAAGACCTCGTTAGTTTTGCTATTAAATCTGGTCATGACACCATATGTGTAACTGACCATAATAATCTTTTTGCTTCTTTAGAAATAGTTGATTTAGCAAAAAAGAATAAACTTAAGTATGTTTTGGGTATGGAAATCTCACTGCAAGAGGGGGAAAACAACTATCCTTTAATTCTTTTAATCAAAGATCAAGCGGGTTATCAAAGTTTAACCAGATTGAGTAAAATAGTTAGCTGTGACGATTTAAAAGCAACGGTTAGTTATGACCAATTAGTTGGAAAACTAGCAGGTCTAATTGTTATTATTCCGGCTTTACGTAGTCAATTATTTTCTTTGTATCAAGATAATAGAGGAGCAATCCCAAAGTACTTTGAAAAAATGCAACAATTAAGTCCCGATGTTTACTTGGGTTTAGAATGTTACCACTATGCTGATTTAGAATTCCTTAACTATTGTAGAACTTTGCCTTATCCTAAATGCATTGCGAATAGCACAAGATATAATCAACAAAGTGAACAAAAGATTTTGGATGTTTTAACTGCCATTTTTAATAATTCTCAAGTTAGTGAATATCATGATTATAATGAAGCCTTAGATAATGAAACATTTCTGAAAAGTGTTTTTAGTGAAAAAGAATTAGCCTTGAATGAAGCCTTACTAAAACAAACTTCCTTTGATATCTTTGCTAAGAAAGCACATCTAATTCATTATCCAGTTGAGGGTGTTTCACAAAAAGAATTCTTAAAAGATCTTTGTTACAAAGGTCTAGCTAAAAGACTTAATAATCAAATAACACCTAAATATCAAGAACGCTTAGATTATGAATTAAGTGTCATTGATAAAATGGGCTATACCAACTACTTTTTAGTAGTTTGGGACTATGTGAAATATGCCAAAGAAAATGGAATACTGGTTGGACCTGGTAGAGGTAGTGGAGCAGGAGCTTTGACTTCCTATGTTTTAGGTATCACTGATGTAGATTCTTTGAAGTATGACTTATTGTTTGAACGTTTCTTAAATCCAGAAAGAGTATCAATGCCTGATTTGGACGTTGATTTTATTGATAATCGAAGAGAAGATGTCGTGAATTATCTCTTTACCAAATATAGCAATGAACATGTGGCTCATGTGGTGGCTTTTCAAACTTATCAAATGCGCCAATCATTAAGAGATGCTGCGAAAGCTTTAGGTAAGAGTAATAGTGATGTGAATTCCATTACTAAGATGATTCCAGAATATATTCGAGGCGGTTCAACTATTAATGGATTAAAGGATGCATACAACAAAGTTACTGCCTTTAAGAAATTTATTGATGAACGTTCTTCCAATAAAGAAATTTTTGAAGTTGCTTGTTGCTTGGAAGACTTACCACGGCAAACAACGCATATTGCTGGTGTAGTTCTTTGCGATGAAGTCTTAGAAGAAGTGGTCCCAGTTTATCATGCAGGAGATATCTATACGACTCAGTTCTCTAAAAACTATGTTGAACAATGTGGGCTACTTAAAATGGACATTTTATCCTTAACAGATTTAGCTGTTATTAGCGACACAGTAGCTAATATCAAAGCCGCTAAGAATATCGATATTGATTTAACTAAGATTGATTATGATGATCCTAAAACCTATGAATTAATTAATGCTTGTATCGTGGGTGGGGTTTTTCAGATTGCCGGAGCAGGTATGACTAAAGCCATTAGAAAGATTAAACCAACTTGTTTAAATGATTTAGTGGCCTTAATTGCTTTATTTAGACCAGGACCAATGGATTTCATTGATGACTATGCAAAGTGTAAGAGTGGAGAACAACAGGTTGATTATATTGATCCTTGTTTAAAAGATATCTTGGCTCCAACTTATGGAATTATTGTTTACCAAGAGCAAATCATGCAAGTCTTACAAGTCTTTGCTGGGTTTAGTTTAGGCGAAGCGGATATTGTGAGAAGAGCTATTTCAAAAAAGTCGCAAGAAGCAATGGCTAACTTTAAAACTAACTTTGTAACAAAAGCTTTAGCTAAAGGTCATGACCAAGCTGTCATCAATAAAGTTTATGCCTTAATTGCCAGGTTTGCGAGTTATGGGTTCAATAAAGCCCACTCAGTTTCTTATGCAATGATTACTGCAACTATGGCTTATTTAAAAGCTCATTATCCTGTCGAATTTTATTGCGCTTGTTTAGACCGCTATAACGGTAACAACAATGAAAGTGTCTTCTTTAAATTAATTGAAGAGATGCAAAGAATTAATGTCAGTATTTTGCCTCCAAGGATCAATAAAAGTAGTAACCACTTTATTTCTGAAAATAATGGAGTTAGATTCTCCTATCAAAATATCAAAGGAATAAGTAATGTTTCTTTGGAAACTTTATTGGCGGAACAAAATAAGACACCTTTTAAAGATTTCTATGACTTTATGCGAAGAGTCTATGGTAAGGGCCTTGATATTGGTCAAGTAAATAACTTAATTGATGCCGGTGTCTTTGATGATTTTGGCGCTAGTCGGGCCACCTTACACCATGGCTTAGAAGATGTCATTAATTATTTGGATTTAACTAAAACTAACAAGGGTCAATTAAGACTTGATACCGAAGTCGAGCAACCATTATTAAGAGAGGTCAAGGATGATCCTACTTACCGGCGAGAACAAGAAATCGCAGTCTTAGGTTCATATTTTACTGGTTTCAGTTTTGAAGAGCAACGTGCTAAATTTAAACGCAATGGCTATCTAACTATTGCAGAAGCCAAAGCTAAAAAAGGTTATGTTAAGATTGTGGCTTATGCTAGAAGTGTCTCCTTGATTAGGACAAAACGGAATGAACTAATGGCCTTAATTAGTGGGGCTGATAAGAGTGGTCAAATTAGCATTGTTATCTTCCCAACCCTTTATAACCAAGTTTCAACCTTGATTAAAAAAGGGACAAGTTTCTATTTGGCCGGAAATGTGCAACAAAGAACTGGTCAAGAATTATCTTTAATTGTTGATAAGATTGCCGAATATAAAGAAATTGGGGTGGCAAAATGAAACGCTTTATGATTGTTGATGGTAACTCAATTTTATTTAGGGCTTTTTATGGCACTTTTAGAGGAGATTCAACCTCAATAATGCGGGCCAAAAATGGCCAAGCTACCAATGCCATCTATGCTTTAGCCAATATTTTCATTTCTATTATAAATAAGAATTGTCCAGATTATACATTGGTGGCTTTTGATAGCAAAGAAAAGACTTTTAGACATGAAAAATATGCTGGTTATAAAGCCGGAAGAAAACCAACTCCGGAAGATTTATTAGCCCAATTCCCATTGGCCTTTGAATTACTCGAAGATTTAGGCTTCACTTGTTATGCTAAACCTCGTTATGAGGCTGACGATATTGTTGGTTCAATGGCTGAACTAGCCAAGAAATCGGGTTTCTATGTTGAAATCTTCTCGGGCGATCGTGACTTATTACAATTAATTGATGATAATGTCACTGTTAGTTTAACTAAAAGAGGACTTAGTGATGTCGTAGTTATGGATAAAGCCGCTTTAAATACCGAGTTAGGACTTACCCCTTTACAAATAACTGACCTAAAAGGTTTGATGGGAGATGCGAGTGACCACCTAATTGGTGTTCCAGGTGTCGGTGAAAAGACCGCCTTAAAGTTACTTCATGAATATGGAAACTTAGAAACTGTCTTAGCCAATGCTAGTAAAATCCCGGGTAAATTAGGGGAGAAGATTATTAATGGCACTGAATCTGCTACTCAATCTAAAGAGTTAGCTACTATTTGTCGAGATATGCCTTTTGATAAACCAATTGATGACTTTGTTTATCATGGGGTTAAGGAAGATAAATTAAGAGAGTTCTATAAGAAATATGATTTAGTGTCATTGCTCAAAAAGTTACCCCAAGAAAAGGTAACTCTAGATTTTGATAATAAGATTGTAACTAAGATTCCTAGTGAGTATTTACAAGGTAAGACTAGTCTCATTCTCGAAATGTTAGAAGATAATTATCATACAGGAACAATTATCGGCTTGGCAGTTTCAGATGGGAAGAGCAGTTCTTTTATTGAACTCAAAGATTTAACTAAAGATGTGGCTTTTATTAACTATCTAAAAGATGCTAAATATCCTAAATTAACTTATGATGTTAAGCGTTTAGCAGTGGCTTTAAAGCGTTTAAATATTGAAATAAATAATGTCACTTTAGATTTACCTTTAGCAACTTATATTATGGAACCAAATCTTAAAGATGATCCGGCTGCCATTTTTGATTATTACAATAAGACCATCCCTTTTATTGATGCCATTTATGTGCGTAAGACTTATTTACTTAAAGATGTGGCTGAATATGCCGGTCTTAAAGCCTTTTATTTAATGAATCTAGAAGGTGAAGTTTTTGCTAAATTAGAAAAACTAGGGCTTAGTGATTTATATAATAAGGTTGAATTACCTTTGGCTTTTATCTTAGCCAACATGGAAGAAACTGGGGTCAAGATTGACACCGATTTTCTCAAGCGCAATAGTAATGAGGTAGGTGCTAGACTCACTAAACTTGAACAAGATATATACCTTGTGGCCGGAGAAACATTTAACATTAATTCCCCAAGTCAATTAGCTGAAGTTTTATATGATAAGTTACAGTTACCTACCAATAAGAAGCGTTCTACTAGTGCCGAGCAACTAACTTCCATTCAAGATGCTCATCCGATTATTCCTTTAATCTTGGAATATCGGCGCTATGCCAAACTGCAAAGCACTTATTTAGTTGGTCTCCAAAACTATGTTTTAAGTGATGGTAAGATTCATACTATTTATAATCAAATGTTAACGCAAACAGGACGCTTATCATCGAAAGAACCTAATTTACAAAATATCACAATGCGGGATGAGGAGTTAAAAGAAGTTAGAAAAGCTTTTATTGCCACAACTCCGGGTAATTACATTGTTTCGTTTGACTATTCCCAAGTCGAGTTAAGAGTATTAGCCCATCTATCCAATGATGCAGGTTTAATTAAGGCCTTTAAGGAAGGGGAAGATTTCCATAGTGAGACTGCGAGTAAGATCTTTAATGTCCCACTTGATCAAGTAACCCCAGTTATGCGCCGTCAAGCTAAGGTCATTAACTTCGGAATTGTCTATGGGATGAGTGATTGGGGCTTAGCCAGTGAACTTGGAATTGATGTCAAGAGTGCCAAAGCTTTCATTGAACGTTATTTTGCTGAATTCCCAGGTGTGAAAAAATATTTAGAGAATTCGGTTAATGAATGTATTAAACTAGGATATACACGCACTATTCTTGGTCGCTATCGGACTGTTCGTGAAATCAACGATCCTAACTATAATGTTCGGGAATTTGGGAAGCGAATTGCCATGAATACCCCAATTCAGGGAAGTGCTGCAGATATTATTAAAGTCGCGATGATTAAAGTGGCTGAGGTCTTAAAATCTAACCACTTACAAGCCAAGATGATTTTACAAATCCACGATGAATTAGTCTTTGATGTTCCTTATAATGAACTGATGTTATTAGTTCCTTTAATTGAAGAATGTATGGATGGAGCAATGGAGCTCAAGGTGCCACTTAAAGTTGATTGTGAATATGGCTTTAGTTGGTATCATTAAGGAGATAATATGCCAGAATTACCAGAAGTTGAAACTGTCTGTCGTATCTTAAAAAAATGGTTAGTTGGGAAGAAGATTACCAATATTCGGATTTTATATCCAAAGATTATTGATAATACTACTCCTGAAACTTTTTGTGCGACTTTAAAAGGGCAAACTTTTCAAGATGTAGAAAGACTAGGTAAGTATTTAGTGTTCATGCTAGATGATAATGTAATTGTTTCGCATTTACGAATGGAAGGTAAGTACTACCTTGGTCATTATAAAGGCAGTTCAAGTCAAGAGGGTTTTGAATATGATTTAAAGACTAGTAAGAATGACCATGATTTAAAACATGTTCATCTAATCTATGAATTTAGTGATGGGACTATTTTAATGTACCACGATATCCGCAAATTTGGGAGAATTGAACTGATGACACCGGCAACTTTTTTAGTTCAACCTCCTTTATCAAAACTAGGAATTGATCCTTTTGCTGCTTCTGGCACTTATTTACATACACAAATCAGGAACAAGCATTGTACGATTAAACAAGTCTTACTTGATCAATCAATTTTATGTGGGATTGGTAATATTTATGCCGATGAAAGTTTATTTAGAGCAGAGTTATCTCCGTTTATTGAAGCTTCTAAGTTGAGCAATGCTCAATGTGACCGACTAGTGCAAGAAATTCAGAATGTGCTCAGAATGTCCTTGCTTTTAGGGGGTTCCACCGTTCATTCCTATCGTTCTACCAATGGTGTTTCGGGCAAGTTCCAAGAAGAATTAGAAGTGTATGGTAAAGAAGGATTACCATGCCCAAATTGTGGAACTCCAATCGTCAAAACATTTTTGGCCCAAAGGGGAACTCACTTTTGCCCTGAATGCCAAGCTAAACCTTTACCTAAATCTTTACATGTAGTTGGAGTGACTGGTGCAATCGGCAGTGGTAAATCCAGTGTCAGTGGCTATTTTGCTGAAGCAGGGTATATTGTAATTGATGCCGATAAGTTAGCCCGTGAAGCTTTAAAAAAGGGAACGGGGTGTTATAAAAAAG
>JAQUTO010000027.1 GCA_028694305.1 Bacilli bacterium | reverse complement strand
TTTGTGGGTCAGCATAGTCTGGGCACCAGCCAGATCCGTAGAAGAAGTCATAGAAGACTTCGTCGCCAGAAGATGCATAGTAACCATTGTAGTAGTATTCAGTAGTTGTTGCGGCAGAGTGAGTATCGATTCTAATGAAATCAGTACCTAGAGCAGCTTCAACAGAACTCTTGAATGAAGCAGCGTTATTGGCTTGTGTTTGGCTTGCACCATAATACATAATGTCAACAACGATTGGGAATGAAACGCCAGCAGCGCTTAATTCTGATTTTGCTTTTGCAGCATAGGCTTTTGCTTTTGTGACATCGTGGAATGCAGAGTGACCATCACTCATTGATCCATCAAATGAAGAATCTAGTTTGGAGAGGTAGTGTGCAACGACATCAACATAGTCAGTACCAGCAGCAACGCCATCATAAGCTTCAGGCAAAGCAACTAGTCCAGGAGCAGCTAAAGTATTTCTTAAAGCAGCATCCTTTAATGTGTCGCCAACTGATAGAGCGTTTTGAGCTGATGTATCCCAAGCAGCGATGAAAGCTTTTCTGAAGTTTGCATTTAGAATGGCTTTCTTTGTATCAGCCTTTTGAGCATCAGTCTTAGCTGAATGTAATGTACCACTATCATATAATAATCTATTTAAGTTGAATGCACCATAATATGTGCAAGCAGTTGTTTCAGTGATATAAATAGAATCACCAATTTCTGATTTTGCTCTTTCCTCAATAGATTGAGAAATGCCTAGAGCAGAATAGTCACCATTGATAAATGATGTCAAACGAGCATCAAGGTTAGAACCATCATCATAAATGAGGTTAATCTTCTTTGTAACAACAGTATCTGCATCCCAGTAGGCTGAGTTAGCAACCATGGAAATCTTAGAACCTGTTGTGTATTCACTTAGTAAGTAAGCACCATTGTAAAGAATGGATGTAGCATCACCAAGGACACCGAACTTACAAACGTTAGCATCCCACTTGTCTAAACCTAGACTGCAACCTTGAGATTCGAAGAACTCACGGTTCATTGGGAAGAATGGTCCATATTCAACCATTGTTTCGAAGTATGGGACTGGTCCAGATAGAGTATATTGAATTGTATACTTATCAAGAGCTTTGACACCAACTTCATCAAATGAGACAGAACCTGCCATATAAGCATTGGCATTCTTAACATCGGCTAGAATGTATTCAGCGCCACCTTGAGCATCAAGACAGTGTTGCATACTTGCGACGAAGTCATCAGCAGTGATTTCACCATAGACAGTTCCATCATTTGTGACCCAGTTAAGGCCCTTCTTGAGTTTAAATGTCCAAACTGATGAATCAGAATTTTTCTCCCAAGATTCGGCGATAGCACCTTGAAGGATACCGTATGTGTCGAACTCGATAAGTCCATCAATGAATTGTACCATAATGTCGAATGTTGCGGAGTGATAGTCTGCTAGATAGTCAAATGTTGAAGGTTCAGCAGTGAAGATATAGTTATATGTATCAACTAATTCTTTTTCTGGTTCCTTTTTGCTACCATTACAACCGGCAATAGAGATTGCGATTGCGGCTATACTAGCAAAACGAATAATATTTTTCTTTTGCATGTAATTTCCTCCTTCTGCAATTAAAAATCGACTTCAAAGACTTGTCGTTCGTCTTATAAAGTTTAGTTCCATAATAATGGAAGGATTTTTTCAAGTCAACATCAAAAGCAGAAAAACCCACGGAAAAACCCTTGAAAACGCTTTCAAGTTATCGTCAGAGAGACTTCACACGAAAGTTTTTCAAAGTTCACATAATATACATAAATGTATAAGAAAGTGATTGCTATTGTGTGAGTATTCATTGTAGAATGAAGAATAAGCCTATTGAGGAGTGATAAGTTATGCTACGGGATAAAATCGTGATAAAAGGGGCTAGAGAGAACAATCTAAAAAACATTGATCTTGATTTGCCTCATAATAGCCTAATCGTCATGACTGGATTATCAGGATCTGGCAAGACAACTTTGGCCTTTGATACCATCTATGCGGAAGGGCAAAGAAGATATGTTGAATCGTTGAGTTCTTATGCTCGCCAATTTTTAGGTGGTTTAGACAAACCGGATGTCGATTCAATTGAAGGTTTATCGCCTGCCATTGCTATTGATCAAAAATCAACGAGTAACAACCCTCGTTCTACCGTTGGAACTGTCACTGAAATATATGATTATTTAAGACTTCTATTTGCTAGAATTGGTATACCTTATTGCCCACATCATCACATCCCAATTCAAGCCCAAACAGTGAAGCAAATGATTACTAGAATTTGTGAGTGGGCTGAAGATTCAAAAGTTGTTATATTAGCGCCAGTTGTCCATATGGACAAAGGAACGCACAAAGATATCTTAGCTAGACTATTAAGAGAAGGCTTTATTCGGGTTCGCCATGATGGAGAATATTGTCTAATTGAAGACATGCCAGAACTCGATAAAAATAAAAAGCATACTATTGATGTTGTCATCGATAGAATATTGCTGAAGAAAGCTGACATTCAACGCTTAAGTGATTCACTAGAAACTGCCTTAACTTGGGGCAAGGGTTTAGCGATTGCGGTTTGTGGTTCTGAAGAGGTCTTATTTTCGAGCAATTATGCTTGTCCAATATGTGGCTTTACTATTGCTAAACTAGAGCCAAGACTCTTCTCATTTAACTCACCACTTGGGGCTTGTCCTACTTGTAATGGGTTAGGCATCAATAAAGAAGTTGACGTTGATATCTTAGTACCTAATAAGAACCTGACCATTAATCAAGGGGCGGTTATTTACTATAAAAACATTATTGATAGTGAAAATATTGACTGGCAAGACTTCAAAGAAGTCTTAAAAGCTTATGATATTGATCGAGATACACCTTGGAATAAGTTGACTGAACATCAAAGAAATATGGTGTTATATGGCTCTGATCGAAAACTTATGTATAATATCAAAACTCGTTCAGGGACTAGAATGACTAGAAACACCTTCTTTGAAGGGGTAAAAAATAAGATAGAAAGATTATATAACAATACTACATCGGAAATGATGCGTTCGTGGTATGCCACTTATATGATTGATAAACCATGCCCGACCTGTGGGGGACAAAGATTAAATGAACAAGCTTTGGCTGTTCAAATCAATGGGAAAAACATCTCTGAAGTGACCCAAATGTCGATCAAAGACATGATTGTCTGGTTTGATAATTTAAAATTAACGCAAATGCAAACTGATATTGCCCGGTTATTACTTAAAGAAATAAAAGATCGTTTGGGTTTTCTAATTAATGTTGGTCTTGATTATCTAACTTTAGCTCGTGATGCAGGCTCATTATCAGGTGGTGAATCACAAAGAATTCGTCTTGCCACTCAAATTGGGTCGCATCTGGTGGGAGTTCTTTATGTTTTGGATGAACCATCAATTGGTTTACATCAAAGAGATAATCAGAAACTAATAAATACCTTAAAATCAATGCGTGATTTGGGAAATACCTTAATTGTGGTTGAACACGATACCGATACAATGCTAGCTGCTGACTATTTGGTTGATATTGGACCCGGTTCTGGAGTTCATGGTGGAGAAATCGTTGCTCAAGGGACACCACAAGAAGTTATGCAATGTGAAGAATCTATTACTGGTCGTTATCTTTCTGGTAAAGAAAAGATTGAAGTCCCAACAAATAGACGTAAAGGCAATGGTAACTTTGTTGAAATAAAAGGTGCTAGAGGAAACAATTTAAAAAATATAGATGTCAAGATTCCACTTGGCGTTTTAGTCTTAGTTACTGGTGTTAGTGGTAGTGGTAAATCCACATTAATCAATGACACATTATCTAATGGTATGGTTAACTTTTTTGGTAATCCAAGAGTTAAGGCTTTGGCTTGTGATGATATTATCGGCAAAGAAAACTTTGATAAGGTCATCAACGTCACTCAAGAACCAATTGGTAGAACTCCGCGTTCTAATGCTGCAACTTATACCGGAGTATTCGACCTCATTAGAGACTTATTTTCCTTAACTAAAGAAGCTCGTTTTAGAGGCTACGATAAATCACGCTTTTCTTTCAATGTAAAAGGTGGTCGTTGTGAACGTTGTCAAGGCGATGGAGTCATCCGGGTTCCAATGCACTTTTTACCTGATGTTTATGTGCCTTGCGAAGAGTGTGGTGGCAAGCGTTATAATGAAGATACACTTGCTGTAACTTACAAGGGCAAGAACATTTATGATGTTTTAGAAATGACGGTTGATGAAGCGTTGGACTTTTTCGAAAATGTACCGCGGATTCGCCACAAAATCCAAACTTTACATGATGTTGGATTGGGTTATATTAAGTTGGGGCAAAGTGCTACAACTTTGTCTGGTGGGGAGGCTCAACGCTTGAAGTTAGCCTTTGAATTACAACGCCCATCTAATGGCAAAACTCTTTATATTTTGGATGAACCAACAACGGGTCTTCATGCGGCCGATGTCAAACAACTTTTGGAAGTCTTAAATAGGATTGTAAATAATGGAGATTCTATGATAATAATTGAACATAATCTAGATGTTATTAAATGCGCCGATTATGTAATTGATTTAGGTCCGGAAGGTGGAGATGCTGGTGGAGAAGTCATTGCTACTGGAACACCTGAAGAAGTGGCTAAGAATGCTCGCAGTTATACTGGTCAATATCTAAAACCTCTTTTAGAAAAATAGTTTTTAATAGAATTAAGACCTTGTTTGTTTTATCATATATACATAAGGAGGCGGTGTTATGAAAAAGGGCAGTTGTTCAATTCGCAAATTATTGAACCAATTTAACTTTGAAGTTTTGAATTTAGATGAGAAAGACATTAATAAGAAAATAACACACGCCGAACTTAATCGACCTGGTTTAGAATTAGCCGGGTATTTTGATTATACCGATTTTAATCGGGCGATTGTTTTAGGACTCAAAGAGATCAAGTATATTGAAACAATGTCGGTCGCAAAGCAAAAAGAGGCCTTTAAGTTTCTAACTAAGAAGACCATTCCGTATATTGTTATATCTCGCGATCTTGAATGCCCAGAATTATTATTAGAAACCTGCAAAAAGAATCACTTTCCTTTATTTAGAAGTGAAGATAATACCAGTGAACTGATTAGTAAGATTACTATTTTTACAAATGAACAATTAGCTTATCAAGAATTATATCATGGGACTTTACTCGAAATATTTGGGGTGGGAGTTCTTGTGATGGGCAAGAGTGGAATCGGGAAGAGCGAGACGGCGTTGGAACTCATTAAAAAGGGCCATCGCTTAATTGCCGATGATTCTATTATTATTTATGAAGTTCACCATAACTTGTTTGGTAAAGCTCCTGAGCACTTAGTCAACTTATTGGAAGTTAGGGGTATCGGAGTTGTTGATGTCTCGAAAGTTTTTGGAATTACATCAGTGGCTCAAGTTAGTCAAATTGATTATGTTATCGAACTTGTCTCACAGGCTGAGATTGATAAAGAGAAGCGCCTTTCCACTGCTGAACAATATTTGAAGATAATGGATAAGTCACTAAGAAAAGTGAAGATTCCAGTTGCTCCGGGTAGAATGGTTGCAGATTTAGTTGAAGTTGCCGTTACAAATATGAGACTCAAATCCGAAGGATTTGATGCTACTAAAGATTTAGTGGATAATTATGATCGTCTAACTGCAGAAAAGGGGAGAAATAATGCTTTTTAAATTAAATCCAAATGCGATTGAACTTGGAAGTTTAAGAATAACTTGGTACGCCATCTTCATTATTGGTGGTGCGATTCTTTGCTATTTACTTGCTAATAAGATGGGTGAGAAAAAAGGCTTACCTAAAGGCATTATTGAAAATGTCTTCTATATCAGTTTCCCACTAGGTATTGTTGGAGCCAGAATTTGGTTTGTTCTTTCTAATCTAAGCATGTATCAAGGCGCTAACTGGTACCATATCTTCTATGTTTGGGAAGGTGGGCTTGCTATTCAAGGCGGTGTGGTTGTTGGAGTTCTTTGTGCTATTTGGTACTTAAGGAAGAAACATCCAGATATCTCACCATTAGAAATCTTTGATCTCTGTGTTCCAAACATTTTACTCGGTCAAGCTATTGGTAGATGGGGTAATTTCTTTAATCAAGAAGTCTACGGTGCCTGTGTGGTCAGAGAATCATTATCATTCTTACCAAACTTTATTCTCAATCAAATGGCTGGCGGTGGCGATATTGCCTGTAAACTAACAGAAGTGGCCCAACCACTCTTCTTATATGAAAGTTTGTTAGATTTAGCGGGTTGGTTAATTATTTCCTTCTTATTACGCTATAAATGGACTAAAAATAGGCCATATGGAATTTTAACTATGCTGTATTTTGTCTATTATGGTGCTATTAGAGCTTGTCTAGAGCCACTTAGGAACGAAACATTCATCATGCGAATCAATGGCGTTTCAACTTCACTTGTCACTTCGATTGTGTATGTTATTATCGGAGTAGCAGGGATTATTGCAATCTATTTATATCATCGTAAACATCCTTTCAAAGAAAGAGTGGTTACTGAACCAGAAGTCAAAGAAGAAAAACCAAAGAAAGCAGTTAAAAAAGCAACAAAAAAGAAATAAAATGCCATTAAGTTGGCATTTTTCTTTGCTTATAGATTTATGAGTTAAGGGTGCAAAACTTTGAAAATCAAAAAGTTTTACACCCTTAACTGCCAAAACGGAGTATAATATGCGTAGAGGTGTTAATAATGAAAAAATTGATTAGAGAAACATACTTATCTAAACTGCGTCCTTTTTATAATGACTGTGAAACAATCAAAGTATTGACTGGAGTAAGGAGAAGTGGCAAATCTACAATAATGAGCCAAGTGCGAGATGAACTGGAAAAACAGGGAATTTCTAAGGAGCAGCTTATTTATATAAATTTAGATCAAATGCCTTATAAAGCGGTGAAGTTGCCTAATCAACTCGAAAAAGTAATCAATAAAAAAATAGATGTTATTTCCGAAAAAAAATTTTGTTATCTTTTTTTAGATGAAATACAAAATGTAAAGAACTTTGAGGTTTTAATCAATTCATATCGTGAGGAAGGCAACATATCTATTTTTATTACAGGTAGTAATTCGTATATGTTAAGTGGAGAACTTATCACCAAGTTAACCGGTCGTTATATTGAAGTTCAAGTTAACACATTAACTTATCAAGAAAGCCGAGATTTATTGAAAATTAACAAACAAGATATCCCAAACGATTTTTTTGAAAATTATTTACGTTGGGGTGGCTTTCCAAAGCGATTTGAGTACGATAATGACGAGGCACGCCTACTCTATTTATCCTCAACAATCGATGAAATCCTTTCTAAAGACATTTTGAAACAAGCAAAAATACGAAACAAACCATTAATGAAGAAATGCATAGATTTTGTCGCATCTACACCGGCCTTAACCATTTCTACATCATCAATCAAGAATTATTTGTTACATGATGGAGAAAAGACCAAAAAAGAAACAATTAATCGTTACTTAAACTTTATTTTTGATAGTAAGATAGCTGATAGATTGGATAGATACGACTTGAAAGGAAAAGTGGCTTTGAAAACCTTTTATAAAGCATATTTGTCTGATTTATCTTTTAAGACTCTTGTATCCTCGAATCCAAAGACACTGGATTACGGACCTCTTTTAGAAACGATTGTCTATCATGAACTAATTTCAAGAGGTTATTCACTTTCGATTGGTAAGTATGATTCATCTGAAATCGATTTTGTAGTCAGAAAAGGGGACAGATTAGCATATATTCAGGTGTGTTATTATATGGGAGAAAAGGGATCGAAGACATATGAAAGGGAAATACAGCCACTTCAAAATATTAAAGATAATTATCCAAAGTTTATTATCTCTATGGATCCATTGGGCGGCGATGAACAAGGAATACAGCGACTTCGTCTTATAGACGATTTCTTGCTCGGTGATAGATTTAGCCTTTAAGGGTGCAAAACTTTGTGAAACAAAGAGTTTTAACCCCTTAATTACATATTTTGGCATTTTTATTGTCTTATTTTTTTCCCACTATAAGTGTGATATAATAAACCTGTTACGGAGGTTTTGAAATGGCAATAACAAAACAACCCATCTCATTTACCAAAGAAGTTAAAAATGAAGTTTCAAATCTAACCGAGCGCAATGTATCAGAAAACTTAGCGCTCCTTTCGGCTTTTATTAAAATCAATAGTAGTTTAATCTTGCGAGGCAAAGAATGGGGACTAGTTATTCATAGCGAGAATCAAAAGACCGCCAAGTTAATCTTGGGCTTAATCCATTCTATTTTTCATGTGGAGTGTAATGTGGCTGTAGTTCAAAAGAAGCATTTCACGAAACCTGGTAATGACACAATTATTCAAATAGAAGTGATGGGCAATGTTAAGAACATCTTGTCTGCTTTGCAACTTTATAGTGAAAAACAACAATTTAATTCATTACCTAACTATGACTTTTTAAGAAATAATGATGTTAAAAGGGCCTATTTATCTGGGGCTTTCTTAGCCAGTGGCAGCATCAATTCTCCTGAAACAAGTAATTACCATCTTGAGATAGCCTTGAATAACGATAAACAAGCAGATTTGATTATCAATCAATTACATGCTTTTTATATCGAAGCCAAGAAAACAAGTAGACGCAATCAAGTAGTAATATATCTTAAAAAATCCGAGCAAATTGCGGACTTTTTACGAGTCTTAGGGGCTTCTCAATCATTGCTTAAGTTCGAGAATGTGCGCATTCAACGTGATCAATATAATAGCGTTAATCGAGTCAATAACTGTGATTTGGCAAATTTAAATAAAGCGGTCACAAATGGACTAGAACAACAAAAGAAAATCCAATTAATTGTTAAGAAAATGGGGATTGAAAACTTACCACCTAATTATCAAGATTTAGCCAGGATTCGTTTAGAGCATCCAGAGTATAGTTTGGCTGATTTAGTGGATGAATTACAAGAAGTTGCCCATGTTCAAATGACTAAATCGGGCATTTATTATCGTTTGCATAAAATTGAAGAAATAGCAGATCGACTAAGGGGTGATGAAGATGAATAATACACCACAACAAATCTTTGGTAAAAGAGTCCATGATTTGCGTAAGATTATTAACATCTCTCAAGAAGAGTTAGCCTTTCGTTCTAATCTCAATCGTAACTACATCAGTGATATCGAGTGTGGTCGTAGAAATGTCTCATTAAATGCGATTTATGCCTTAGCTAAAGGTCTAAATGTAACTGTCGATACCCTTTTTATCAAATAAAAGGGTCAATAAAAGCATTTTATTGATATAAAGAAGCGGGAGTGGCAATCTTGCAAATTATTACAATTGCTAAACCCCACTTTTTTAGATATAATGATAACATTGCAAAAAGGAGAAAATTATGAAAAAAATTAGAGTCGGGATTAATGGATTCGGTCGTATTGGTCGTTTAGCATTTAGAAGAATGATTGAAGATGGAGATTTTGAAGTTGTTGCGATTAACAATGGTTCTGGAACTCCAGCTAATTTAGCATATTTACT
>JAQUTO010000026.1 GCA_028694305.1 Bacilli bacterium | reverse complement strand
TCCAAGATTGGTGCAGTCAAGAAGGCCTTCGTTAACGACGGATATGAATGGCAACAAATTGACCTCAGCAGTGGTAGTGATGAACAAAGTGCTAAAGATACTGAATCTGTTATTAAGGGTTTATATCTAGCAACTAAAGGTTTAACAGGTTATAACATTATTGTTGAGCTCCAAGCTAACAAAGATGCTAAAGACGCTGTTCAAGCTTTAAAAGATGATCCAAATCTTGATGGTAATAGTATTATCCAAGCAGTCGTCAGTGCTTACAATTCCAGCCCTATTACTTATGGGAACTGCATTCTAATCACACTTCTCGATTCAAATGCTGTTAGCCTATTTGATACCTTAAACGGTAAATAGAAAATAAAAACTCAGTTGCAATAACTGAGTTTTTTTATGCCTATAATTTCTCTAATTTACGAATGTAACAACGTCTTCTTCTAATTTTCTTAACTCCTTCATAATTCTTCCATTGGGCTTGAATCTTTTCATTATCTTCAAGTTCAGGACCTGTCTCAGCCATTTCTACCCCATTCTTCATGGCGGCTTTAGTAATAGCAGACATTAAGATGGCATTGACCCCTAAAGATTGATATTCAGGTAAGACACCCACAAAATACATATCTAAAACCTTAGAATGCTTCATCGTATGTAAGACCCGATACCAACCGAGTGGGAGGAGTTTACCTTTACTTGGGCGAGTAGCTTCAGTTAAAGAAGAAGCTAAAGCCCCAAAGGCCACAATCTTACCATCTTTATCGGCAATCAATTTAACATATTCAAAGTTAATGACTTTTAAGGCTAAATCAACATAGGATTGAACTTGTTTCTCAGTAATTGGCACTGTGCCATGTAAAGGAGCAAAAGCTTCATCCATTATATGGAACAGTTGTTTGGCATATGGTTCGAATTCTTTGAAACTCTTAAAGTTCAATAACTTAAATCCATAACGATCGAGTAACATTCCCGATATTTTTTCTAAACGTGGATCGACACTCTTTGGCATTGGAACTAAGTATTCCACCCAATCAACATCTTTCTTGAAACCAAGTTGATCCATAATTTTAGGATAATAAGCAAAGTTATAATAAGTAATATACATTCCCTTATATTCAAAACCTTCAACTAACATTCCTTGTTTGTCTAAGTCGGTTGCTCCAAGTGGGCCATTGAGTTCAGTCATACCCTCTTTTTCACCCCATTCAATAATGGCGTTCATTAAAGCCCGAGCGACTTCCACATCATCAATAAAATCAAAGTGATTAAAACGTAAAAACTTCTTATTCACTTTTTTATTATAAACATCATTAATTAAGCCACTAATTCTACCGACAATCTTCCCATCTTCATAAGCTAAAAACTCAATTGTCCGACAATATTCATAAGCTGGATTCTTTTCTGGTAAGAAAAAGTTCATTTCATCGAAATGTAAATAGTAAACATAATTTGGTTCATCTTTATATAAATCATCTGAAAATTTGATAAATTTCTTTAAATCTTTTTTAGTTGTAACTTGTTTAATTTCAATTTTGGCCATAGTTGCCCTCCCTATATCCTACCCTTAAAAGATACTACAAAAGCCAAAAAAAAGAAAGAGTTAATCACTCTTCCTTTCATCCTTACTTGTTTGATCGACACTGGCTTGCGTTAGAATTGTATTGTTTAACATTTTATACGGATTGGTACTCTCACTGATCTGTTTGGTTGAGACTAGTGTTAGCCCACTAATAATCGCAATAGTAAGTATCATACTTTTAAGGCTTGAAGCTTTCATCTTTGTCATATAAGCATCCCCTTCTTCCATAAGTATAATGCACGAGACATTAACTTTATTGACATTAGTATAACAAATCTTTGGCACTCTGGCAAGATGTTTGCTAAAAATAAATAAAACCCCATATTACATATGGGGTTAATTTTTATTTATTAGGTTCTGTTTCCCGCTTTCTTAAGTCAACTAAGATTTGATTATAGCGGTCTTTATCTAGGTTAAATTTCTTCATAAAGAAGAAGTAACTAATCAAGATTAAGATGATTGGAGCAACGGTCATAACTAAGATTAAAGTCATCTTTTGATTTTGGGTAATCGTAGCTAGAATTGTTGCAATATTTTGATGATAAATATCGAGGTTTTCTTGGCTTAATCCGGCCAACTTATTGGAGATATCAATTAAGCCCGATAAAGCGATAGTTTGGGTGACTACAAAGCCACTAACCGCTGAAGCTAATTTGACACTGAATGGTCGAATTGAATACAAGATACTTTCATTTCTACTACCCGTCTTCCATTGACCATATTCCACAGTATCAGCAAACATCATAATAATTAGCATACTGAGAGTGGAACTTCCAAAGAAGAGGACGGCTCCAAAAGCTCCGATGATAATCATACTCGTTGGTAAAACTGTGCCAACTAGGAAGATACCAACATAACCAATGAGGGTAAAAATTGTGCCGATAGTATATAATTTCTTTCTAGTAAATTTCTTTGACATAATTGGATAGAAGGCCATGGTCGCAATGGTTGAGATAGCTAGAATAATGGCAAAGACCATGTATTTAGTACCATAACCATAATCATTAAAGATGAAGTTGAAATAGTAGTTACCCATCGAGATAGTAACATAGTAACCAATGTTGAAAATGATATAAGTAATAGCAACAACTAAGAGTTGGTCGTTACTCTTAATAATTCTGAACATATCTTTTAAGCCAGTCTTTTTCTTTTGACCAGCATCAATAATCACATTATGTTTATTCTCAACACCAAAGAAAGTCATAATTGAGCAACCAACAAAGATTAAAGAGATAACAATAGCAATAATGAAGTAAGCCCGCGCTAATGTATCACCTCTTTGGGTAATCACACCACCACTAGCAATACTATTAGAAATCATATTGACGATAGGTGTCGCTCCAGCCACAACGGCAAATTGGCCGATACTGGCGCCAATGTTAGTAATAGTACCAACTTTACTTCTTTCAACAGGATCAATAGTTAAGGATGGTAACATTGACCAATACGAAATGTCGTTCATCGTATAAGTCATGCCCCAAAGAATATAAAGAACCCCATAAATTAAGACCTGGATATTTGGTTCTGTTCGATAATTCATGAACATCAAGATAACCACTACTGCGTTACTTAACGCTCCTGCTAAGATCCAAGGTTTGAACTTACCTAATTTAGAATGCGTATTATCAATAATGGTTCCCATCATTGGGTCATTAACTGCATCCCAAATTCTAGCACAAGTCATGATGACACCAAAGGCGGCTAACCCAACGGCAGTAAAGCCAATGGCATCAGTTAAGAAGATTAAAAAACAAGAATTAACTAGGTTGTAACACATGTCTCTCCCAATGCAACCCCAACCAAAGGTGTTCATTGTTCTTTTGGAGATACTTCCTGTCTGCTCTTTCTTTTTCACGCTTTTCTCCCCCATTCTATTAGTCACGTTCAAAGACGACTATTGTCGCATCGTGCCCTTCCCAGTTCAAACGGAGGCCAATATTAGCATGGTCTTCTGGGCTGATACATGATGTTTTGTCCGAGGTAATCATTTCTTTTATGACACATTGTTCACATGGTTTATCAAGTCCTCTTGAGGCTTGATAGCAAGGAACACCTAATTTTAACTTCTTTTTAATACTTAACATCTTTTCATCAAAGTAGATTAATTGATAGTTTTCATTATCAATAATGTAACAACTATTAGGTAAAGCCCCAACTAGGAGTTGATGATATTCATCTTTACTCCGGCCATTCTTGCCTTCAATATAAGGCGCTAATAGGTAAGATAAGAAAGATAAAGTGACTTGTTCTTCTTCACCCCAAATATGAACTGATTTATCATTGAAACCTACAATACCGACATAGTCCCCGGCTTTGTTTTTCATCTTAACATATAAACAAGCCCCAATCTTCACTCGTCTCGCATTTTCGCCTTCCCGATTAATTAAGGTTCGACTATCAGCGTTGTATAAAACATCAAAGGAATTAAACCCTTCTTCTAAATCGTGGAATGATAAGTCTTTAAATGATTCATGATCGATTTTCTTGCCATTACCATCAAAGATTTCTGCCACTAAACCTTTTGTATCGGCAGTTGTAGGATCTCGTTTTAGTATAGCAATATTTGTGATATTAAACTTAGTGATAACTGAATTCAAAGCATCTTGGATACCATCTTCATAGTTTTCAGCATTGTAAAGTAAGTGGAATAAGGAGACATTGAAAGAATCATGGAACCACTTGAGAGCCATATTAATCTTCTTATTTTGATTGGTGTAACTTGTTAACATATCAGTATCTGTCGGATCAAAGATTGTATATTGATTCCGGCCATGATTCTTAGAATAATAACAAGCCGCATCAGCTAATAAGTATAATTTATTAAAAGTATTCGCTTGAGTTGGAGCTAAAGAGACACCAACACTGCAAGTGAGTTTGACATATCGATAAGCCCATAATTCACCCAATTCAATAAAGGAACGATTAATAGCAGCAGCCTTCTTTTTAATAACTTCGAGATTGGAGATATTCTTAAAGTAGATGACAAATTCATCGCCACCGATTCTACCCACAATATCATCGCCCCGCACAAGTCGTTTAATCTTTAAAGCCACACTACAAATGACTTCATCACCGACAAAGTGACCATGAGCATCATTAATCTTCTTGAATTCATCAATATCAATTAAAACAAAGGCATTCAAAGACTTAGCCTTAGTTTGAGTTAAAGCTTTAGCAATTAATTGTTGCGTTACTTCTTTATTGAATAAACCAGTGAGTGGATCACTATCGGCTTTATGCTTCAAGGATTGTAAGCTTTCGATTCTGGAGTTAATATCGGTAATTCTGCCCACTAACTTAGTGGCATTACCATATTGATCCTTTAAGGAACCAAATTGAACAGAACACCAAATATAAGCGCCATCACTCTTCCGTAATCTAACCTCATAATAGAATTTAGATTCTCCACCTTTTAGCCGTGACTTAATATCTTCATAAATGAAGGTATCATCAGGATAAACAAAGCCTGAATCCATGGCCTTTCTAACCGTTTGATATTTCTTAATGAAATCAAAACCAAAAGTCCGATCAAAGTTATCAATCATGATAATGGTTGAATCTTTAGCATCCAACTCAAAGACAATAGAGTCGGAGAAAGATGCTGCCAATTCATATCTTTCTTTTTGTTCATCAATAATTGTTTGTTGATGGACTAAATCATCAATATTAGTTAAGGTTGTTAAAATAACATTATCGTTATTATCGTCTTGAATATGTAAAGAACGGTCATTAATCCAGAAAATACGCCCATTTTTATCGACCACTCGGTATTGTTCTGAAACAGCACTAGTTGAGGATAATGTTGCCTTCTTTAGAGCTGTAACTTTAGCCCGATCCTTTTTATAAATCATGGTGTCTCGTAAAGCAGTACCCTTCTTTAAATCTTCAAAAGTGTAACCAAAGTAATCAGAGAAAGTGTCTGATAGATATAATAACTTCTTTAATTTTCCTTCTTTGCTATTGGCAGTAATATAAACGCCACCCACAGAAGCGAGTAAGCCTTGATAACGAGCCGCTGTTGCTCTTAATTGAGCAGTTCTTCTTCTAGCGGATAAAGTTTCAATTATAACAATTAAAACAACATCAATGATAATGGCTCCTAATAAGAACCAAATATTTCTCGACATTGCAGTGTAACCATTTAATAAATAATCTTCAGTATTAATGGTCACCAAGTAACGTTCTCCATTTTTAGTAGGAGTCATTAAATAGAAATAAATCATTTTGGTCTCTTTGTCTTGAACTCGATACTTAAAGGTGTCACAGCCATCTGCATCCTTATAAATAGCGCTATTTAAGATTTGATAACGGTTTAGATAAGAACTCGTCTGAATGAAATCTAATAGATTAGTTCCATAAGTAATACCATCCAAAACTGGAGTATTATTCTTCATGATAACTTCAAAGTTAGAGTTAGTCATAATAACACCTTTATAAAGATATGATGAAGCGGTGGAGAAAATTAAATCTTCCCATTCATCAATGGTAAAGAAACGTCCAAAGACAGCAACAATTTGACCAGAACTATCTTTAATTGGTGTTGCAATAACAGAAGACAATTGTCCATTAGTTCCAATTAAGGATTCAACTACCACTGTATTACCTTGCATGACTTCATCAAAATAAGCCCGTCTAGAAATATCAATATGGATTGAATCACCCAAAATACCAATACCGCCAGTGTTAGTTAAGAAGGTATGGTCAAGCGTGCCTAATAAGTCATCAGCTTTAGAAGTGACTACTGTAGCCGCATCATAGTTGGAAGTATTTAATAAATAAGTATTAAGTAAACCACCGTCATATAAATATGAAGCTAACCGAATAGAACGGTCACTTTCTTGAGAAACAGCTGTATCAATATTATTAAGTAAACTCTGCGATTGGTCGTTCATTCTTGCATAAGCGGCTTCACGAGAGATTTTATTCTCTCTTAATTGATAGATAAGAGTACCTGCAATTAAGATCAACATGGCTAAAACTAGGCCAGTAATTCTTAATCTAGCCCGAATATCCATCGGCTTCTTTGTCATGAGAATATTTGGTTTATCTTTTTTCATACTCTTCCCTCCATCCCCTTATTTTTTAGGAATGAATTTATCCTCTGCATTCTTATCAACTTTAACTTTAAGTTTCTTAACTTCAACTTTTTGTTGCTCCTCTTTTGATTGAGTAGTTTTCTCTTCACCCTTCTCTTGCATATAAGAGGAGACGGCTACTTCACCTTTAGTAAGTTTACGTGAACTAGTTGGTTGCTGGTCTAGATGAGGGACTTCCCTCTTTTTAACATTGCCTTCAACTTGTCTTCTTAATTGCTCTAGTTGACTCTTTAATGAGTTATCTTCATGACTTTCAACTGGGGCAGCAGGTTGTAACTTCAAAAGTTGCGGTTGTAATCTCCGCATAGAAGTTTTATCCATAATTTCATAATCAATCTTTTCTGGTGCCACAGCATTAACATCTGATTCTAATTCTTGAACATGGTAATAATCAATTTGATGCCGTAACTTCTTCTCTTTAACTTGCACGTCACTATAAACCCTACGGCTCTTCTCCAAATACTCAGTGATTTGTTTCTCAAAGAAGAGAATCAAAACTGGGATTAAGAACATGATAATCCGTCCGAATGTATCATTCGCAAAAAGCAAGATTAAACCAACCCATCTTGAACGGGTAAAATAAACACCATAAATATCACTTCGAGCGATGGTAAAGCGCATGGCTGTCTTTTCTTCATCAGTCGCAGTTTCTGGATAATAGTTAATATCAACAATGATAGTTCCATCATCATTGAAACTTTGAATCTTTTCAATATAAGCTTCATCATTTCTTCTGAATATGACGATATCATCAACCTTAACTTCTTCACCGGAGGTAACTTGTCTTAGTAAGACAAAGTCATTATTCGCAATATCTGGAGTCATAGTTGTTGATTGGAAGATATAAGGAATATAACGACCAATAGCAAATTCCTCATTTGCACTATTAAATGATAAAACAAGTAAGAAAGCATTAACAAGTAAAGCAAAGGCTAATAAAGTCACGCCAATACCATTAATCAACTTAGAAACAAGTTTACCACCAAAACGAACTCCTACCCGACTCTTGACAAAGTGGTGGGTCCGATAATCTTTAACTAGGAAAGCTGTATCAAATTCTGATTTAGGAGTATACATCTGGGCCAAAACTCGGCCATAGAAGATTGTAGCGATAAAGAAGATAACAATGGCTCCTAACAAAATATAAATATATGGCGATGAGAAGACGGTATTATAATTGGCCATCGCCACCCGATCTCTAAAGATTAAGTAGTAGTTGGAGATATGACGAATAATGTATAAAACAACAAGTCCAATTGCCATAAAGATTCTTAAAATCACTTTATCATCAGTAACTAACGAGATAAAGAGCATAAAGGTTACAATAAAGAATAAATCAACTAGACCTGAAATATATAAGGTTAAAATGTATGGGAAGATAAATGGATAACGAAGTAAGGCTGTCACAACTAAGGCCACAATATAACCAATCGTATAAATAACGAAGACACTGCCTACTCTAACAAAATACTTAGTTAAAATCATTCTAGTTGGACTATAACCCATCTTGCAAAGCACATACCATCTATTTTGTCTAATCTCATTGAAAGTTAAATAATCATAGTAATAAGCAAAATAAATAACAAAGAAGAACAATGATACCGCTAGATAAATATATGCTACTGAGAAGTAACTAGCAGTCATGAATTCAGGAAAAGTCTCAGCCAAGACTGAATCTGATAAAGTCTTCAAGAAGTAATGAATACCAAAAGATAGCAAGCCTAAAAATAAGGCAATATAAACAGATTTCTTGATATTGACATTAGCCGCTGTAACTGTCCCTCTAAACTCTTTGCCAAAGAGGCCTTGATCTAATTTCATTTCTTAGCCACCTCCTCAAAGGAGTTCTGCACTCTACCCAGATTGATTTTAATGGAATCAGGATCGATGTTATATTTAACTAAACGCATTAAGAACTCATTTTGGTCAAAAATTAAGCCTTTGGGACTCTTCACCAAAATCATCTTACCTTCCGCTTCTACTTGAAGTTCTGGGAAGGCTAGCTTTAGTTGTTGAATCATTTTAGTTTGATTGGAATCAGTAATAATAATTCTAACTTTATCAAAGCGTTGAATTAATTCCTCAACACCACCTTGGTATCTTTCTTTGCCATCCACCATAAATAAGGTTCTTTGGCAAATAATCCCAATTAACTTAGCTTCGGTTGTCCCAATAATGACACAACGTGATTTATCTTCAATAATACTATCAACAATCTTTTTCAAGACTTGTATTTCATCATCATCAAAATAATAGTCAGCAATGTTAGCGACTACAATTTTAGAGCCACAAACCTTACCGCTTAAAACACCGATAATAATCTTTTCGGTATCGGTTAACTTCTCCATATAAGTTAAAGCAATATAACCAAGACCGATATTAACTAATTCATCCAAGAAAGCTTTTTGTCGTTCGGCTTTTGTTTGATTAGTTTTAATTTTATCTGTTATAAACATTAAGTAATCTAAAACTTTGAAGTTATTATAAGCATTGGAATATGAATCCACATAATAGAGTTGTGGTAAAGCTATCTTCTTACTGGCTACCATTCCTTGTGTTCCCACTCGGCAATGTCCGCTGTAATAAGGTCTTAAGTTTCCAATAATCTCACATAAGACTTTAACCTCTTCATCATTGAAGGAAGAGAGGCCAAAAATGTCCCCGCCCCGCACTTCTAAAGAAATGTCCTTGAGGACTTGTCTTGCCTTATTTTCACCAAGGTAGTAATAATCTTGAGAACTAATGCCTTCAAGCTTTACTAGTGATTGGTTGTCTAAAGATCTTATTTCTGGCATGTTATAAGTTAATCCTGAACTTACAAACAGCGATGATACGATCATATGTTAACATTTCCACATCAACGCTA
>JAQUTO010000025.1 GCA_028694305.1 Bacilli bacterium | reverse complement strand
GTGGGGAATTGTTCTCTTTATTAGAGACTAAGCCTCTTTCTATTTCCTTTATTATTGGGCCTGAAGGTGGATTTTCCAGTCGGGAATTTCAATTATTTACTAAATTAGGCTTTAAAGGTATCTCTTTAGGTAATCGTATTTTAAGAAGTGAGACCGCTGTTATCTATTTACTATCGATTATTGGGTTTATGTTAGAAAATAAAGGTGAAAAACATGACTAAAGGCTATGATTTCATCACTTTGGGTTGTAAAGTTAATGCTTATGAAAGTGAAGGCATGGCTTTAGTCCTAGATAAAATCGGGTATCACCAAGTAAAAGAAGGTGAAACACCATCTGTTATGGTCATAAACACTTGTACTGTAACCGGAACAAGTGATAAAAAGAGTCGTCAAATGATCCATCGAGCGATAAAGAATCAACCGAATGCTATTATTTGTGTGGTTGGTTGTTATTCGCAACTTGCCAGTGAACAAGTTGCAGAAATACCGGGAGTAAATATAGTCTTAGGGACTAATAATCGCAGCAAAATAGGTGAATATTTGTTGGATTATCTCAAGAATAAACAGCAAATAATTGCTGTCTCTGATTCTTTAAAGAATCATGATTTCGATTTATTGAGTGTTACTAATTATCATGATACAACTCGGGCTTATCTAAAAGTTCAAGATGGCTGCAATAACTTTTGTAGTTATTGTATTGTCCCTTATGCAAGAGGACCAATTCGCTCGCGTGATAAAGATATCATCCTAAAGGAAGCTCAAACTTTAGTGGATCAAGGCTTCCAAGAATTAGTTTTAACTGGTATTCATACTGCTGGTTATGGCTTAGACCTTGAAGATTATTCTTTTGCTGACTTATTGACCGATTTAGTGAGTAAAGTAAAAGGCTTAAAAAGATTAAGGATTTCTTCGATAGAAGAGAGTGAAATTGATGATAAAATCATTGATTTATTAAAAAACAGCCCAATTATTGTCAATCATTTGCATATTCCATTACAAGCTGGGTGTGATAAAACCTTAAAACAAATGAGGCGTAAATATACTTTGGCTCAATATGAAAAGACAATTAATAAGATTAGGGCAGCTAAACCCGATATTGCTATTACAACTGATGTAATTGTCGGTTTTCCAGGCGAAAGTGAGGCTGATTTTGAAGATACGAAACAATTTATTCAAAAAATAAACTTTACCCAATTGCATGTTTTTCCTTATTCTAGTCGGGCTGGCACACCGGCCGCCTTGATGCCTAATCAAATAGATCCAAAAGTTAAAAAAGAAAGGGTTTTAGAGTTAATTAAGTTATCAAATGAGCAAGCCAAACGTTATGCTAGGCTCCATGAAGATAAGCTTTTACCAATTCTCTTTGAAACTTATGATGAGAACACCGAGACTTTAGAAGGCCATGCGCCAAATTATATGCGAGTTAAAGTAAAAGGAAAGAAAGAACTGCTACATACGATAAAAAATGTTAGAATAAAAGTGGGAGGATTCCCATTAAGTCTTGGAGAATTGGAGGAATAACTATGAACTATAATAAATTAATTGATCATACTTTACTAAAACCTGATTGCAGTTCAGCAGACATCGAAAAACTTTGTGATGAAGCTAAAGCTTATAAATTCAAATCAGTCTGTATTAACCCTGGCTTTGTACAATTATGTCATAATCTACTGAGAGGTTATGATGTTGAGGTTTGTACTGTCATTGGCTTTCCATTAGGTGCTACATCAACGGCTTCTAAGGGTTTTGAGACCCAACAAGCGATCAAAGATGGCGCTGATGAGATTGATATGGTCATTAACATTTCACGCCTTAAAGAGGGCGATTTTGACTATGTTTTGAATGATATTAAGGAAGTTGTCAAGAATGCTTATGGTCATTTAGTTAAAGTCATTATTGAAACTTGCTTGTTATCTGATGGCGAAAAAGTTAAAGCTTGCCAATTAGCAGTTCAAGCTGGAGCTAACTTTGTGAAGACTTCGACTGGCTTTTCAACTGGTGGAGCTACTATTCATGATGTTGAATTAATGCGGAGAACTGTCGGTCCTAATATTGGAGTTAAAGCCTCTGGTGGTGTTAGAACTAAAGAAGACTTATTAAACTTTGTTAAGGCTGGTGCAACTAGAATTGGAACCTCAAGTGGGCCAAAACTAGTCGATTTGCCACCTAAACAAAGCAAAAAATAGTTGCATTTTAATACTTATTACGCTAATATATCTAGGTAGTCGAATATAACTTCAGAAAGAGGTGAAGAAAGAACATGCCAAAGACCATTGTTCGTGATAACGAATCATTGGATGATGCACTACGCCGTTTTAAGAGACAAGTCTCTAAAGCGGGAACCCTTGCTGAAGTGCGTAAACGGGAGTACCATCTAAAACCAGGCGTTAAGAAGAAACTTAAAGCTGAGATGGCTCGTCGTAATAATCATTATTAGAAATTAAACACCACAAACGTGGTGTTTTTTTGTATCTTTACTTACTCTCTTGTAGTAAAATAAAAATGAGGAGAGTTAATTTAATGGTAAAAAGTTTAGAAATAGGACTAGGCAGTATAACATTAGATGAATTACAACGATTAGTAGGGACAAGTGATGAGAATCTCAAAGTGCTGGAACAACACTTCAAATGCAGTATTTCAGTGCGTGGTGATTCTTTTATTGTGTCTGATTGCAATTCTCAGTTGGCTTTTACTCAAATTCAAGTTATTTTAAACGCTTTATTAGTGTTATTACGCAATAATTATGAGATTAAACCTAAGACAGTAGAACAAGCCATTACTTTAGCTGAACTAGGTGAAATTGATTTAATTGAAGATTTACATACAACCATTATTGGTAAAACCTTACATAATAAAAAAATCTTTCCTAAGACTTTAGGGCAACTTTGGTATGCTAAAGCCCTCTTTAATTTTGATATTGTCTTTGCCATTGGTCCAGCCGGAACGGGTAAAACTTATTTAGCAGTGGCCTATGCTGTCGAACAATATCGTTTGGGTGCAGTTAAAAAGATTATCTTAACTAGACCAGCTGTTGAAGCCGGAGAAAGTTTGGGCTTTTTACCTGGCGATTTAAAAGAGAAAGCTGATCCATATTTAAGACCATTATATGATGCTTTAGATGAGATGTTAGGGCATGAAGCAGTTGAAAGAATGATGGAAAAGGGCATTATAGAGATTGCACCTTTAGCCTATATGAGAGGAAGAACTCTCGAAAATTGTTTTGTCATCCTTGATGAAGGCCAAAATACAACATCTAGTCAATTAAAGATGTTTTTAACTAGACTTGGCAATTCTTCTAAGATGATTATTACTGGGGATATAACCCAAATAGATTTACCTAAATATGCCACTTCTGGCTTAGTTGAAGCCGAGGAAATACTAGGTGGGATTAAATCCATTGCTTTTGTCAAACTTGGTAGCAATGACGTAGCTAGACATCCTTTAGTGCAAGATATCATCGATGCGTACGGAAAATTGGACATCAAGTAGTTTTTGACAAATTTGTGTTTGTGTCTTTCTTTTAAGTGTGCCATCATATAATAAAGAATGGAGGTGAGCAAATGGATAACAAAAGAAAGTTAGCTTTGGGTCTTGATATCGGTATAGCTTCAGTAGGTTGGGGTATTATCGATATTGATACTGGCGAAATTGTTGATGAAGGAGTTAGAATCTTTCCTGAGGCTGCAGCTGATAATACAATAAATCGGCGTACTTTTAGGGGATCTCGTCGCTTAACAAGGAGACGTTCTTTCAGAGTTCATCGTATGAAAGAACTTCTGATTAAAAAGGGGATTATAAATAACGGATTTGTGCCTCTTATTAATCCATATGAGATTAGGGTAAAGGGATTAACAAACAAGCTTTCTAACGAAGAATTAGCCACAGCTCTTTTGCATTTGGCAAAAAGAAGGGGATCATCACTGGAAATCGTTTCTGATGATAAAGAGGTTGGTGCTGCAAAGAAGGTTTTGCAAGAGAATGAAGCAAAACTGAAAAACAAATATGTTTGTGAACTGCAATATGACAAACTTCTTCACGGCGAAGTCATTCGTGATGCCAATAATAATTTTAAAACAAAAGATTATCTTGCAGAGATTGAAACTCTTCTAAGAACCCAAGGAATAAAGGGAGATTTTCACGACAAAATAATTGAATTAATTGCAAAAAGAAGACATTATTCGGAGGGACCTGGTGGCAAGAATTCTCCTTCTCCATATGGTAGATATCTAACGAAGGACCAAGAAGAGCCGATTAACTTAATTGAAAAGATGCGGGGCCACTGCAGTGTCTATCCAGAAGAGTTAAGAGCGCCTAAAATGTCTTATACCGCTGACCTATTTAATTTGTTGAATGATTTAAACAATTTAAAGATTGGAGGAAGATCTCTTGGCTTACCTTCCGATAAAAAGAAAGAGATCATTGAGGTATATATCAATAAAAAAGGTAATATTACTCCAATTCAATTGGCTCGTTTTCTCAATTTAAATGTTGGAGAAATTACTGGTTTTAGAGAAAACAAGAAAGGTAAAGAATTATTGACTGAATTTGATGGATATAAAACCATTATGAAAATAGTTGATTCTAACTCACTCAACCCAGAAATCTACGAAAATAAGTTGTATGTTGATAAAATTATTGATGTTTTAACTAGTACAAAAGTTGAAGAAGAAAGAATCGCAAAGATTTGTGACATAAATGGCACTTTATTTACGCGTGATGTATCCAAACTTCTGGCTTCTATTACTGGCGTAAGTCAATATCATGCCTTCTCATATAAGGCTCTAAACGAATTTATCGATGAAATGATGGGCTCAAATTTGAATCAAATGCAAATCATTACCAATAAGGATATTCACAAAACTAATCGTGAATCATCATATAAAGGCAAAAAAATACCATTTGATAATGAAGCAATTTTGAGCCCTGTCGTGAAAAGAGCAACTAGACAAACATTCAGAATTGTTGATGCTTTGATTAAAAAATATGGCAATTTAGACACTGTAGTAGTTGAATTAGCCCGTGAAAAGAATAGTGCTGATTTGAAAAAAACCATTAATGATAGACAAGCATACTATGAAAAACTTAACTTAGATGCCCAAAAAGAGGCTGGAGACCAAAAGTTGAACTCTAAAGCAATTGCAAAGTATCGTCTATATAAGGAACAAGATGGGAAGAGTATGTATTCCGGAAAAGATATGGACTTAAATGCTATTTTCAATAATCCAGATGATTATGAAATTGATCATATTATTCCTATTTCTATTTCTTTTGATAATTCTCAATCCAATAAGTGTTTAGTATTTCGCGGAGAGAATCAATTGAAGGGAAATAGAACACCAAAACAAGTTATGGATACACATCAGAGTGGCTGGTGGGATTACAACACATTTAAAGCAACTATGGAAAATAATCCAAAGATATCAAAACGTAAAAGAGCAAATCTATTTTTTGAAGACGATATTTCAAAATATCAAGTAAAAGAAGAATTTCTTCAAAGAAACCTTGTTGATACTAGATATGCATGTCGTTACGTAATGAATACTTTCCAAGACTATTTTAAAGCTAATGATGTTGATACCAAGGTCGAAGCAATCAATGGTCAGATTACTCATAATATGCGTAATAAAATGAAACTTCCTGAGAAGGATAGAGATGTCGATTACCACCATGCAATTGATGCCTTAGTTTTGGCTTCTTTATCAAGAGGTTATGTGTTAAAAAATAGAATTATTCATGATTTTGATCCACTTACCGGCGAAATAACAAATGTTTCCAAAATCAAATCCAGTTATGAATTCTACGATAATAATATTATGAGTATGGCACCTGCAATTCAAAAGATAAAAGGCGAAGACATTAAAATTTCCTATCAAGTAGACAAAAAGGTTAATAGAAGTATCTCTGACCAAACTGTATATGGTACAAGAGATTATAATGGTGAGACTTGGGTAATTAAGAAGTATAAGGATATATATGGTGAAGAAGGCAAAAAACTTGCCGAATGCATTAAAAAAGGCAAAGGAGATTCGCTTCTTTGCTATAGAAATGATCCAGAAACATATTCTTTGCTTGAAAAGGTTGTTAATAATTACACTGATAACCCAAATCCTTTTTTAGCATATAAAGATGAAACTAAGGATTATTTACGAAAGAAATGCAAAGATGGTAATAGAAAAGGACCAATTATTCAACAAATTAAATATAAAGATGCAAAACTTGGTATTCACCTTGATATTTCTGACAAATATCCGGAGAGTATTAATCGCAAAGTAGTTAAGCTTCAATTGTCACCATACAGAATGGATTTATACAAAAATGCTGAAGGGAAATACAAATTTGTCACTATAAGGTATAGTAATGTTAGATTAATTAATGGTTTATCCTCAATTGATGAATTATGGTATGAAGATGCAAAGATTAAAAAAGGTATAGATAATACTTTTAAATATGTTTACTCTTTCCATCGTGGAGATATAATAGAACGTGAATTCTCGGATGGAACAAAATCTTTGGATTTGTTTAAGTGTGTAAGTAATGACAAGGAAGGGAAGGTCGAGTTAGACTTCTTTGGTAAAAGGACGCTCAAAGTTTCAGAAAATGGAGCGTCAAAGTCTTTTCAATATCTCACAACTTTTTCTAAATCGATAAAATCAATTAATAAATTTACCACAAACATACTGGGTGATTTTTATTTAATTGAAGAATCAAAAGAGCCCTTGAAATTATCTTGGTAGTTGGTTATAATAAAAATGCTAGTAGTGTACCAACTATTAGCATAACTAACGAATAGGTTCTGAGGACCTATCAAAACAAGACCTCGGGTACCCGAGTGTCGAAATCAGGAGGCTTAGCCTCCTTTTTTTATTTAAAATGGGTTGGAGAATTATTTACATTGAGGAAAGTGATAATATCAGTTTACATTTGGATAACATAAAGGTGAAAAGTGGCGTTAGTGAATTACTAATTCCATTAATTGATATAAACGCTCTCATCATTGATAATTATAAAACTACTGTTACTCTTAATTTATTAAATAAATGCCTTGAATATAATGTAAATGTAATTATATGTGATCATCAGCATCATCCACAGGGTTTAGTTTTACCTATTAGCGGACATTACTTAAGTCCGATAATATTCCAAAAGCAGATGCAATGGAAAGATGAACAAAAATCACTTCTATGGAGAAGAATTGTAAAAAATAAAATCTTCGGTCAAACTCTAGTGCTATATGAACTTGGAAAAGATCAAGAAGTAATCGATAAAATGTTGGCCTTTTCAAACGAAATTGTTGGCAATGATGATGGAAATAGAGAGGGTTTATGTGCAAAAATGTATTTTCGAGAACTATTTGGAAAAGATTTTTATCGAGATAAGGAATGTGTTATAAACGCAGGCCTTGATTATGGATACAGTATATTCCGATCATTGATTTCTAAAGTTATAGTGAGCAAAGGTTTGCATCCAAATCTTGGTATTTTCCACAAGGGGACATCTAATTACTTCAATTTATCAGATGATATTATTGAGGTTTTTAGACCAATTGTTGATTTATATGTATACAACAATCTCTTAGATCAGCAGATTTTTAAAAAAGATCATCGTTTGGAGTTAATTCGTTTAACTACCTACAAGATTCTATATAAGAATAAAAAACAAACTATTTTCAATGTTATTGAAGATTATGTGGATTCTATAATTGCTTTTTTTGATAAAGGTGATGTAAGTCGTATTACTTGCATAACACCAGTGCTATATGATTTATAATTTTATGAGACTTATTTTATTCTTTGATTTACCAATGATTACAAAAAAAGAAAGGAAGGTTTATTCCGATTTTCATAAGTATTTAATTAAAAATGGATATTTAATGCTTCAATATTCCATTTATTCTAAGATATTTAACAATGTTGATGCATTAAACAATCACATAATAATCTTAAAGCGAAATGTCCCATCAGCAGGTCAAATTCGAATTATGTCAGTTACTGAAAAGCAATTTGCAAGGATTGATATAATTGTTGGTGGTAAATCTCTTCATGAAGAGAAGATTAGTATTGAACCTTTCATAATATTGTAAATGAGGTGATAATATGAAACAACTAAACGTGATAGATCAAGGCCATACATATGGAATAATTGTAAATCATTATAAATACATCATTGGTAGAAATTATCAATTAAAACATAAAATAAAAACACTAATAAGGCAATATATGGAAAAAGTTAGTTATAGCGAATATGAAGATGAATGTATGCAAAGAATTGGCATGAACATTGATGATTCAAGAATAGATACAAAAGGATGGTTCTTTTTTACCATTACAAGTGAATACGATCCCACTTATGACTGTAAACTTGGCAGTAAGTCTCTTATACTCAAGTATTTAGAATCTCAATTGCAAAATATTGAATTTGATGATGAATTCTCTACGGTAAAACTATCTCTTGATGTTTTTTCCCATTCCCAATTAGCCAATTTACTAAATATACAAGTTAATCAAATGGGATTAGAAGCTTACATTACTGAATTCAATCAGAAAATGCTCTTAAAAATGTTAGAGTGTACACTTCTTAAGGATGATTTAAGTATAAATAACCATAATATCTCTTATGAAGAAAATGTTTTGCTCCAAATGGAGCTTGTAAAAAGAATTGCACTTTCTGTTAATGATAAACAAATACTTGTTATTATTGATATTCCCTTGTTGACTGATAAGATAAAAGAAAGTATAGAATCAATCCAATTGGACAAGTTATTAATTATTGCATTAATTGATTTTTACCCTAAAAATATGGATTATCATTCTTGTTCAATATGTAACAATGATTATTATGACTTTATTGATGAGATTCATAATGAAGAATTGCTTGAGCATTTACCATATGTAATAGAAATTACAGAATTACATGATTTATATAACAAGATTATTAATAATGAAGTAACAGAGAAAACTCAAATATTGCTTAATTATATATAGATGTATATATAATTCCTCAAAAATGTTATAATATTTTTGAGGTTTTGGTACCCTCAGATTATTAGTTAGTTATAAACCAAACAACGCCAATCAGCCAAGTGAATAGGGTTTTGGTACCCTCAGATTATTAGTTAGTTATAAACTGTGTGGCATCAATTAGTGAGGCCGAACAGGTTTTGGTACCCTCAGATTATTAGTTAGTTATAAACGAACCTCAACATCTCTTGTGAGGCGCCCGAGTTTTGGTACCCTCAGATTATTAGTTAGTTATAAACCGATTAACGAAGGAGTAGAGAACTTAACTTGTTTTGGTACCCTCAGATTATTAGTTAGTTATAAACAACGAATACACTTGAACCCAATTCGGCAAGGTTTTGGTACCCTCAGATTATTAGTTAGTTATAAACTTTATAGTCCAAGTTTGGATCAAACTAGCTGTTTTGGTACCCTCAGATTATTAGTTAGTTATAAACTGTTATGGGGGGTTAGTCAGGCGAGTTTATGTTTTGGTACCCTCAGATTATTAGTTAGTTATAAACCTAACTTATTGTCCTTGCACCACGCAAGGTGTTTTGGTACCCTCAGATTATTAGTTAGTTATAAACCGAGATCGGAAGAGCGTCGGG
>JAQUTO010000024.1 GCA_028694305.1 Bacilli bacterium | reverse complement strand
AATAGTAACAAGATTTGTCACTTCTTGGGCCACGCAAAATATTGCGGTTTCTGCCCTAGTTAATTCAATACAAAATCTCTAACAGTTTTCGATTACTTCAGTTTTACAGGAGTGGGAATCACTACTCCCCCTACCTTTCCTAATATAAAAGGAGCTTTCGCTCCCTTGCTAACTAATATAATACATCGTTCGGTGTATTTTCTATGATTTTGTCGGCCTCTTTATCTATTTCTTCCCTAGTAATAGCCGACCCTCGCTTTAAGGCCAGCGAATATAGCCTTATATAATCTTTGGTTCCAAACTCGTATAATTGTGGCAGGTCTTCGTTAAACGCTTCTCTGTATTCTTTGGCAAGAGTTTCTCTCATTTCTTCTAACACTTTTGCTATTCTTTCTTGTTCCATAAACTACCCTCTTCTCTCTTTAAGCGACTTAATTACACCTGATTTAATCTTATTATATAACTCTTCATAAGCTTCTACAACATCGGGCATTTTACTCTTCGTGAATTGGTAATTAGCCTCGTCGTTGAACCTTTGTTCTGTTAATTCAGCAAAGACCTCCCGTGTCACGGCGGAATATCCACCCCTTTTTCTATAATAATCTACGGAATGTCCACAGCCCATTAGATACCCCTCCCCATCAATATAACCATAATAGTCGCTGATAACAGCCCATTTTGGTTGTAGTTCGGCCAATGATTTAGACTTGATTTCGCTAACCCTCTTATATATTTTTTTTAATGTATCTATTTCACTAGGGCTAAAACCTTTTTCGGCAACCTTTTTATTCATTATTTCTTCTTTGCGTCCTTGCAATTCTCGGTTATTGTATGTTTCATGATAGAACTGTGCTTCCGTTCTTGCCAACTCGGTATTAAGAGAAGTGGCACGCTCTATATCTTCTTTACTAATTCCTTCTTGTTCGCATACTTTGGATGTTAATTTACCTACTTCGTCATGAAACTCATAAAATAAGTCGCTTATCCTGGATCTGTCTACTGCATTAGCGTGGTTGCAAACAGCATCCTCCATTGTTCTACCGTTGGATAGGTGAACGCTTGAAGAAGCAAACACCCCCTCTTCTCCAAAGTTAAAGTCTATGGCATGACCATATTCGTGTGCCATAACACGGTTGGCTCTATTGTCGTCGCCAGGAATAATCACTGTTCCTCCGTTCAAGTCATTCAAGTGGACAACAAAACTTCCCGTTCCGCTTAGACTTCGGTCAAACCTAGTGTCCATTTTACTTGACAATTCGGCTATTTGTTTTTTCCCAAAATCATTCATTTCATCGTATTTGCTAACAAAGAACGATGTATCTTTATCGTTTAAGGTGTAAGTCTTAAAATATTTTTCTTTATTAAACTCTGTGCTTTGTTTATTTGGATCACGAACTAATTCTTCTTCCGGTTTACTTGCCGGGTTAAATGCGTTGCCTAATGCTTCCTTTTTGGCTTCAAGGACCTTCCTATAATTCTCACAGTCGCTATCGTGCATTCCCTCGCTAGTAGATGTTCCACCCCGATACTCGCCACTTTCGTCGCCATTTCCGGCTGGAACATAGTTTTGCAAGTCGGTTCTATTAGGTTTCTTTGGCATATTATCAACCCCTTTCTTAATAAAAAAACCACCTGTAATGGTGGTTATCTTTATCGCCTAAACTTCTATGCTACCATTATAACACTTCGTTATGGCTCATTGTGGCTCATCTTTTCAGTATAACTAGAGTTTGCAATTATTTGAGTTTTACAGGACTCAGAATTAACCCTACTGGGGTAAATGCACACACCTTGTGTGCAAATAAAAAAAGCCTCTCACGAGGTCTTTTTTATTTTATTTCATAAACTTTTTAGCTTTTTTGACTGCATCTTGCAACCATTTAGGATTTTCATTACCCTCTTCTAACTCATTTAATAACTTCTGTTCGGTCTTAGTGAATTTGCGATTTACTAGTAAATCAGGCCTTTTAGCTTTGGTTAGTCTTAAGCTTTCTTTCAAACGCCATTTAGCAATAGCAGTATGATTACCACTAAATAGGATATCAGGGATAATCTCCCCATTATATTCACGAGGAAGTGCATATTGAGGATATTCAAGTAAACCATTTTCAAATGACTCTTCAATGATTGATTCTTCACTAATGGCACCATCTTCAAGACGAATGATAGCATCGCTAATCACCATGGCTGGTAATTCCCCGCCAGTTAAAATATAATCGCCAATAGATACTTCTAAATCTACTTGTTTAGATATTCTTTGATCAACGCCCTCATAATGACCACAAATAATCACTAAGTGTTTCTTACTGGCTAATTCATGGGCTAAAGCCTGATTAAACTTTACTCCTCTTGGTGAAGTTAAGACCACAAAAGTATCGCTTGTTTTAATGGAAGCCAAACAATCTAAGACTGGCTGGCACTTCATAATTAGTCCCGCGCCTCCACCAACACTACAATCATCAACTCTCCCATTTTTATCCAAGGTAAAAGAGCGAATATCATGCGTAGCAATCTCAACTGCTTTTTTGAAGACTGCTCTTTTAATAATTGAGGTATCTAGAAAACCTGTAAACATCTCGGGAAACAAGGTTAAAATATCAATCTTCATCAAATAACCCCTCCCATTTATTTAAGATAACGATTTTATCTGTAGTATTAACACTTTTAACAAAAGCCGAAATAAAAGGAATTTGAATTCTTTGGTTTAAGAGTGAGTTCACAACTAAGAAAGTGGTTTTACCAGCAGATGTTAAATCCACAACTTTACCCCGATATTCATTCCCCTCATAAACTTTCATACCTATCACTTCATAGTAATAGAGTTGATCATCAAGTTTTTGAAGTTTATCAACCGGATATTGAACATAATAACCACGATATTTGTTGGCAGTATCAACGTCTTTAATCTCATTAAAAATCACAAAATCAAAAGAAGCAACTTGCACGTGATGGGCCACAGTCACTGTAACTACATCATGAGTATCTTCATTTTCTAAGATAAGTTCATTACCAACTTTATAACGAAGTTTACTAAAATCAGTCGAAGTTAAAATTTTAACTTCACCCTTTAAACCCCGCACGTTAATAATCTTACCTAATGTAACATAATTCATACCCGTATTATAACAAAAAGAAGACACCTATTAAAGTGTCTTCTCTTTTTTCTCTTCATCAAATGATTCAAATTTAATGCGAATGTGTTTATCATTCAGTTTACCAGTGACACTCACAACTTTGCGAATAGCATCGGCAACACTGCCACCACGTCCAATTAGACGAGCGACATCATTAGATTCACCCAAGACTAAGATTAGAACTTCGTTCTCATCATCAGTTGGCATGATTCTAACACCGGTTGCTTCTTTATTCTCAACTAGTGGATCAATGATATCATGAACTAACTTTTCAATTTCCATTAACTATTCGGCCTTTGGAGCGGCTGCTTTTTTGGCAGGGGCTTTCTTGGCTGGAGCCTTTTTAGCTGCTGCTTTTTTAGCAGGTTTTGCTACTGGGGCTTTTTTTTCTTTCTTTGGTTTGGCTTTTAAAGCACTAACTTTGAATTCATGGTATTCTTTCATCAGTCCAGCATTTGATAACATAGTCCGGACTGTATCGGAAGGTTGTGCACCTTTCTTGAGCCAAGATAGGGCTGCTTCTTTATCAAAAACAACACTATTTTTCTCGGTTGGATGATAATACCCAATTTCTTCGATGAATCTCCCATCTCTTGGAGAACGGGAATCTGCGACCACGATTCTATAAGTGGCAACACCGACACGGCCAGTTCTCTTGAGTCTAATTTTTACTGACACAATTAAGACCTCCTTCTTCTAACAAGAAGATTATAACATATAAAGAAAAGGTGTCAAGCCTTTTTGGTTGACACCTCATTATCTTCTGAAAGGTAATTTACCGCCACTTTTGAAATATGGCATCATTTGCTTCATCATGGTTTTAGTTTGATCATATTGACGAAGCACTAAATTAACATCACTAACTTCTAAGCCAGAACCTTTAGCAATTCTTTCTTTTCTGGTCGCTTTCAGTATTTCTGGATGCCGTCTTTCATCGATAGTCATTGAATAAATGACAGCTTTGGACTTTTTAAGTCTTAATTCAGCCTTTTCTTCATCCGCTTCGGAGAGTTTTGGCATACCTGGCATCAATTTAGCAATTGAACCAATAGAACCCATTTTCTTAGATGATTCCATTTGGTAAAGCATATCTTCTAGGTTAAAGTTACCACTCATCATTCGACTGGCAATACTTCTAGAACGCTTTTCATCCATTTCAGTTTGGGCTTTTTCAATTAGTGTTAATAAATCGCCCATCCCGAGAATTCTTTCGGCCATCCGTTTAGGATGGAAAAGTTCAAATTCATCGCTCTTTTCACCTAAACCAGCATAGAAGATTTGAATGCCACTCAGTTTAGCCATTGATAAGGCCGCACCGCCACGAGCATCAGAATCAAGTTTTGTCATAATCGCGCCATCGACTTTAAGTAATTCATTGAATCTAAAGGCACTATTGGCGGCTTCTTGGCCACCCATGGCATCAACCACCAACATAATTTCAGTCGGTTTAACACTAGTTTTTAAGCGTTGGAGTTCTCCCATTAAATTCTCATCAATGTGGAGACGTCCAGCCGTATCTAATATCACGACATCAAAGCTTTTAGCTTTGGCTTCTTTGATCGCCTCAATAGCAATCTTAGTGACATCTTTTTCATTGCGGTCAGCATAGAAACCAAACTTATTAGCTAGGGCTAACTGTTCAAGTTGATCAATAGCACCAGGCCGGTAAATATCGAGCCCAACTAACATCACTTTTCTTTGATAATTCTTCTCGGCATATCTCGCAAGTTTAGCACAAGAGGTGGTTTTACCACCACCTTGTAAACCAACCATCATAATAATTTTGAATTTCTTGCCAGAGAAATCAATTTCATTCTCTTCCCCACCCAATAATTTAGTAATTTCTTCATCAACAATCTTAACCACCATTTGAGATGGGTTAAGTTTATTCATGACTTCTTGACCAATGAGCTCAGTCTTTAAATCTTCAATGAAGGATTTAACAACTTCGTTATTAACATCAGCATCCAGTAAAGCAATTCTAACTTCTTGGAGCATATCTTCGATGTTCTTACTCGTTAGTCGAGCTTGGCCACTGATCTTTCTAAATATTCCCTGGAGTTTGTCCTGTAATGATTCAAATGCCATTTTTATTCCTCCTCATTCATAATTTTGGTTATCTTCTTAGTTAAGTCGACTTGTTTAGCACTGTCTAAGACTTTTAAAATCTTCTCGCGTTTTTCTAATAGATGTAAATTAGCTTCATACCTTTCTAGACAAGCCTCACCTTTTTTAAGCAAGGTGAAGATAGCATTTCTCGAAACACCATGGTTACTTGCTAGTTCTGATAAAGATAAATCATCTTGATAATACTCTTCCATAACTTCTTGCTGGTGAGCAGTTAATAGTGAGCCATAAATATCAAGTAAGTAATTAATCCTAATAGTTTTTGTGATTTCCATTAGAGTAAATTACCCCATAATAGTTGCATAAGAATTAGTACGGCAAAGAACCCAGCCACATACATATGGAATTTTGGATTAGTGAAGCAGCCCTTGCGATAAGGGGCTGGGAAATAGATATAAGCAAAAACAAAGGCCATAATGAGTTCGAAGACAATTAAGTACCAAATACCTGTTAGTGGAGTTAAAGATAAAACCCAAGCTAAACCTCTTTGGAAAGCAATAATTAGCACTAAAAAGATCAGAAAACGTAAGATAGGATTTCTAACTTGCATGCTCTTCACCTCCGATTAGTCCCCATAAATAAGCATCTAAGTCAAAGGCAGCTAAGTCCTGCATCTTTTCCCCTAGACCGATATAACGAACTGGAATACCCAGTTGATGTTTGATGGCTAAAACAATTCCGCCTTTAGAAGTTGAGTCCATCTTAGTTAAGATGATGCCTGTTAAAGTAGTAACTTGGGCAAAAGCTTCAGCTTGAATAATGCCATTTTGACCCATTGTAGCATCTAAAACTAAGAAAGCTTCATGGGGTGCAGCAGGAATAATCTTTTGCATAACCCGATGAATTTTATTTAATTCAGCCATTAAGTTGGCTTTAGTTTGAAGTCGCCCTGCTGTATCACATATTACGACATCTATTTTGTCTTTTTTGGCTTGCGCTAACCCTTCATAAATAACTGAACTAGGGTCACTATTCTCTGGTCCTTGGACCACTTTAACACCAATTCTACTAGCCCAGACATCTAATTGTTCGACTGCCCCAGCTCTAAAGGTATCACCGGCCACTAGTAAAATACTTCTCCCTTCATTTTTAAGTTTAAAAGCCAGTTTGGCAATGGCGGTAGTTTTACCTACTCCATTGACTCCCACTACAAGAATGACCGTTGGTCCGTCTTCAGCATAGTTTAAAGAAGTCGGTACTTCTAAATCTTGCAAATAGAAATCCCGCATCTTCTCCACCATGATTTCATAAATCTTTTGGGGATCTTGGGTATGTTGAACTTGGCTTTCAATTTTAGTTTCTTCAATGATAGCTGCGGCTAAAGAGGCCCCAACATCACTTTCAATTAAGAGGTCATTGAGTTCAGAAAAGAACGCTTCATCAACCTCACGGTGCTTGGCAAAAAGACGACTAAGTTTATCTTTAAAAGACCTTCTTGATTGAGAAAGCCCCACTTGATATTGCTCGGTTTTAGCATCAGTCTTTTTCTTGCCAAATACTGATTGTTTTAGTTTACTAAAAAATCCCATTTCTTACTCCTTATTTCACTAACTTTTTTAAAGCATCTTTAGCTGCTGCTTGTTCAGCTTCCTTTTTGGAAGTTCCAGTTCCTGTTCCTAAAACATTCCCATCCATTTTAACTGCCATCTCGAAAGTTGGATGATTGGCTGGTCCACTTGATGAGATTAAAAGGTAGGATAATGAACGCTTACTATCAGCTTGGACTAATTCTTGTAATTGCGACTTAGCATCTTTAACTTCTAAGAAACTCTCCATTCCACGCTCAGCGATAAGTTTACGATATTGCTTAAAGATAAATGATTCTGCTCGGTTATAACCTTGATCAAGGTAAATAGCCGCCACAAGTGCTTCATAAACATCGCAAAGTAAAGAAGGTCTTTCTTGGCCTTGTGATTTTGCTTCTCCTGAGCCTAATAAGATATAATCTCCTAAACCAATCTCTTTGGCTAAAGAAGCTAATGTCTCCATTCTAACTAAGTTAGAACGTAATAAAGACAAACTGCCTTCATCCATATAGGCATATTCACCAAAGATATATTTAGTGATGACAAGTTCAATCACAGCATCCCCCATAAATTCAGCTCTTTGATAATCGCCCCAAGGAGCTTCATGCTCATTGGTATAAGATTGATGGGTTAAAGCTTGTAAATAATAATTGTCATCGTTAGGTTTAATCCTAAGATACTTTAAAAGCTCTTTATAATCCTTCGCCATGCGCCATTTCCTTTCCTAAAGCAGTCACGATATCTTGTTTAGCTAAAGTATAAGCTACGCGAATAGCATTATAGAAAGCATAATCATCGCTATTTCCATGCCCTTTGACCACTACACCATTAACTCCTAATAACATCGCACCGCCGTATTTCTTATAATCCATTCTGGCTTTGAAATCACCAAAACCTTTTTTAGCAAAAATATAGCCAATCTTAGTTAAAACATTTGTTTTAAAGGCAGTTTTAATCATGCCATTCATCATTGAGGCGACACCTTCAGTGGCTTTAAGTAAGACATTGCCTGAATAACCATCCGCCACAACTACATCAGCAACACCACTTAGTACTTCTCTGGCTTCTAGATTTCCTTTAAAGTTCAAGCCTGGTTCAACCTCTAATAGTTTATGGGCTTCTTTCACTAATGGACTGCCCTTCTTGGCTTCTGCTCCATTGCTTAATAAATAAATTTTTGGCTCTTTTGTCCCATTCATAACTTGGTTAAAGACTTTGCCCATATGTGCAAATTGAACTAGTTGAGCCGGTTGATTCTCGTTATTAGCCCCAATATCTAAAATTGTGACACTTTGACCATCTTGACGAGGAAAAGGTGAAACTAAAGCGGCTCTCATAACACCAGGAATCAGTCTTAACTTCAAAGTTGCTGCTGTTAAGAAAGCCCCCGTTGAGCCTGCTGAAACAACTGCATTCACTTCTTTATTTGCCATATATTCAATGGCTTTCATCATGGAAGTATCTTTCCGGCGCATGACATCTAATGCCCCATCTTCCATTCCCATAACTCCCGTGGTAGGACATATTGAAACACGCTCTAGATTATTGAGCGCACTTAATTCATTTTCTTGACCGCAAACAATAAATGCAACGTCTGGATAATCTTTTAAGAATTTTTGAATGGCAGTGACCACAACTGAACTTCCTAAGTCACTTCCCATTGCATCGACAGCAATTTTAATCATTTTTGGTTCTCCTTTTGTCTAACTATTTATTGTAGCAAAGTTATTCAATAACTGCCACATCTTTTGCCATTTGTTCGGCTAGAAAAGCTAGAATTGGTTGATTCTTTGAATCAAAACTAGCCTTTAAAATGGCTTTTGCGTCTTCTTTAGCGTATTCAAAGATCTTATAATCTTGGAAAATATCACACATCATAAAATTCAATTCTCCACTTTGTGAATAACCCGCAATATCACCTGGTCCGCGCAAGGCTAAATCATACCGAGCTATTTCAAAACCATCGTTATTATTGACTAAGAAATTGAGTCTCTTTGTCGCCTCTTCATCCCCACTATTATCCAACAAGTAACAAGTCGAACTTTGGCCGCCCCTACCGATTCTTCCTCTTAGTTGGTGAAGTTGAGCTAGGCCAAAACAATTGGCATCATAAACAATCATCATAGTTGCCGTTTTCACATCTAAGCCTACTTCAATAACTGTAGTGGAGACTAAGATGGCACTTGCTGAATCAACAAAGTCAGCCATAACCTTAATTTTTTCTTCTTCTTTGAGTTTGCCGTGTAATAGTAGAACTGGACAAATGGCACCAAATTTAGCTTTCATTTCTTGATAGATTTTAGTGACATTTTGATAATCACTAAGTTCATTTTCAATCAAAGAACAAACTACATAAATCTTCTCGCCTCTTTTAAGAGTTGCTTTCATATTAGGAATGATAGCATTAATCGAAGAACCGAGAATAAGTTTAGTTTTAACATCTTTGGATGTTATTGGTGGGACAAGTAATGAGGAAACATCTAAATCTTGGAAGATAGCAATGGCTAAAGTTCTTGGGATTGGAGTTGCACTCATTAAGAGTAATTCCACTTCATCACCCTTCTCATGTAACATTTTGCGTTGTTCAACTCCAAACCGATGTTGTTCATCAATCACGCATAAACCCAGTTTTTGGTAATGAACACTCTCTTGAATTAAAGCATGAGTTCCAATGATAATTTGACTCTCCCCATTGCTAATACTTGTTAAAGCCTCTTTGCGTTCACTACTTGAAAGTGAACCAACAAGTAAAGTCACTTTAAGCTTAAATGGTTTAACGAGTTTAGTAATCGTCTCAAAGTGTTGCCGAGCCAAGATATCAGTTGGAGCCATGATGGCACTTTGATAACCGGCGCTGACAGTTGCCAGCATACTAATTAAAGCCACAATAGTTTTGCCACTACCCACATCGCCTTGTAAGAGTCGATACATTGATTTTGGA
>JAQUTO010000023.1 GCA_028694305.1 Bacilli bacterium | reverse complement strand
GTAAAGTTCATGATGTTTCCAATGTTTCTAATCAAGTCTTGACTTGCAATATCTTGCAAAGTTTAATTGCTTATCTCGATAAATCCAAAGCCGGATTTGAGGTTTACACCCTCTTTATGTTATATCCAGAGAATGCTTTAGCAGCTTTAACGATTTACGCCATTATTCTCAATGAAAAAATAGTTATTCCTGAGATTAAGTAGAGGCTAATCTATGCTTAATTACTATCAACAATTCATCGATTATTTAACCTATGAAAAACAACATTCAAAATTAACCATCAAAGCTTATGAAGATGATCTTCATGAATTTGAAAAGTTTTTAGTTGCGACTAAAGTACAAGAAAAAGATGTTGATTCTATGACAGCACATAACTATGTTGTGGCTTTAATTCGCAAGGGCAATAGTCGGAGAAGTATCGCCAGAAAAATCTCGAGTTTACGGGGGTTTTATAAGTTTCAAGTCAAGAATGAATTTAGGGATGATAATCCTTTTTTAGGGATTGAAACTCAAAAATATGAAAAGGCTTTACCTTCATTTTTACCCGTTGAACAAATCATTGAATTACTGAATGTTAACATCAATGAGAATTCCAGTATTAATGAACGTAACCAGGCCATCATTAATCTTTTATATTCTTCGGGTATGCGGGTTAGTGAACTAGTTAATCTAAAGCTTAGCGACCTAGATGTGAAAGAACAAACAATTCGGATTCTAGGTAAAGGTAATAAAGAAAGAATCGGTTTAATTAATGAATATTCGTTAGGACGAGTTATTCATTATATTGAAAATGGTCGGTTAGATTTAAAGTCTAAAAATCCTGATAAATGTGATTACATTATTCTCAATAACCGGGGAGGAAAGATTACTTCACGCGGAGTCGAACTAATTGTAAAACAAATGGGCTATGCTTTAAAACAACCTAAAGATATTTATCCCCATATGCTTCGTCACTCTTTGGCAACTCATATGATGGATAATGGGATGGATTTAAGAAGTGTACAGGAGTTACTGGGGCATAAATCATTAAGTGCAACACAGGTTTACACTCATGTTTCGAGCGCTCATTTACATGAAGTTTATGACGCTACTCATCCACGGGCACACAAAAAGTAGCGATAAACCTCATATATGAGCTAAAAACCATCAATACATAAAAAAGTGGTAATCATCTGATTATCACTTTTTGACTATATGGGAGTTTTAATTGGGTTTGGCTTGATAGAAATCTATTTCATTTTCATAAAAAACAAATACAGGCGTTTTGATGTGAGTTTCAACAAGTTCAACAATGTATCCTGTTGGTAGATTATCATTGTGGATTATATCTGTGACATAGCCTAGCGTACCCTTTTTGACAATAGTTTCTGCTTTTTTATACTCAAAAGTTTTATCCTTCAAAACTATTACCATATCAAATTGTTTTATATTTTTCATTTTTCAATACTCCTTTTTCCTAAATCAACCGTAACAAAATGCATCCATTGATCTTTTTGATCATAACGCCATATTGTGAAAAAAGTTATTTTTTTCCCTGAATATAAGCTATTTATTGTTGTTGGAACTGTCACAAATAACCCAAATTCGGTAAGTTGGTCATATTCTATTTGTGAGTAATCCGTATGCGATAAAATTGCTGTGAGTAATTTTTCCCAATTTGATAGGTTAAATCCATGAACATTAAAAAAATGACTTTTATCATCTTTTTGTTTGGGCTTAAGTAGATAGTCTTTAACTTTTTCAGCAGGTAGGTCACTATTTGCTTGATAAATTGCGTGTTTCACATATAATTCGCAGTACTCTTTATTGTGAAAACCATAAATTGGATAACGTGGATGATAGGTATTGGTTTGACCAAACATATATCTCATCACTATATTGGCAAGTTATTTTTCGAATAACTTATTTTTTTCTTCATCGGTATACTTGCCATTTTCGGGATTGTATAGTTGCGGTAGATTCCCTCCACCTGGTTTTGTTTGGCTCATTTTAGGACCTCCTTGGCTATTATCATATTAAGTTTTTTATTTACGAATGTGAAGCGAATAATTAAAATAAAATTGAAAGTGAAAAAATAAGTTAATTATTATGAAAGAAAAGATTAGGAATGCTGAATTTGCCAAAAGACTCAAAGATATTAGAAAATCACGACGCATTCAGTTGAAAGATGCAGCATTAGATATTGAAATGACGCCCCAGACCCTTATAAAATATGAGAGAGGTTATCTTGAGCCATCACTTACAACGTTAATTCGTTTTTGTGATCTCTATAATATCAGTCCTAATTATTTATTAACCGGGAATGATGAGAATTCAGCGCAAATAACGGAATTATCCAAGAGGAAAATATATAATTTATTGTCACTTGCAATTGATGGTGATATTGTTTACGATTACATTCATAGTAATTTTCGTTTCACAAACGAAAGCATTCAAAAAAATTTGTTTATTGCTATGCAATATATGTGGGGACAAAGGAATACAGCAAACTTGAAGTTATTGATCTTATTCTAAAATATATTAACGATGAAGATAAATGCTAAGCGGCGATAATATATAATATTATAACTTGATAAAAGGTAGTTAAGTATGCTACAATATTTGAGCCGCAATATTACGGCAAATACACACATTATGGATTGTTTTTACTAGTGCTTTAGGCCAAGGGGCCACAATAAAGTGTAAAAATTTCGAAGTAATGGAGGAAAAAACAAAAAAAGGAGTTTATTATGGAAGAAAAGAAGATTGAACAAGCAGCAACGAAAGTTCCTTCAGAACCTATCGAAGCTGAAAAAGTCGCAGAAGAAGCGGTCCAAGAGACCATTAACATGGGTTCACTTGTGATTGATCACAATCAACCTATCATCACAATGAGAAAACTATTAGAAGCAGGAGTTCACTTTGGACATCTAACTCGTCGTTGGAATCCTAAGATGAAGAAATATATCTATACTGCTCGTAATGGAATTTATATTGTCGATTTGAATAAAACCGCTGATTGCATTACCAAAGCTTATCAAGCTTTAAAACAAATCATTGATAATAATGGTAAGTTGCTCTTTGTCGGTACTAAGAAACAATGCCAAGATTTAGTTAAGGAAGAAGCTCTCCGTTCTGGAAGTTTCTATTGCACCCACCGTTGGTTAGGTGGCACTTTAACTAACTTCAAGACCATTCAAAAGAGAATTAGATACTTAAAAGACATCGAAAAAATGAAGGAAGATGGCACTTTTGAGTTACTACCTAAGAAAGAGGTGGCTCAATACATGAAGGAATCCGAAAAACTTGAAAAGGTTTTAGGCGGAATTAAGGAAATGAGAAAGCTTCCTAACGCTGTCTTTGTTGTTGACCCACGTGTTGAAATGAACGCAGTGGCAGAAGCTCATAAACTTCACATCCCAGTCTTTGGAATTGTTGATACTAACTCTGATCCAGATTTAGTTGATTTCCCAATCCCAGGTAATGATGATGCCATTAAGTCAGTTAAGCTTATTCTTCAAGTTATGGCTGATGCCGTTGTCGAATCAAAGGGTGGTCAACCACTTGTTGCCTATACTAAAGATGAATTAAAAGAAGCTACAATGGATGATGTTCTCGAGAATGCTGATAAGGCAGAAGCTCAACGTCAATTATTAAGAAAACAACAAGCCGAAATTCGGAGAGCTGCTTTCAATAATAATCGCCGTGGTGGATTCCGTCCTAATAGCAACTATCGTGGCGGACCTCGTCCTGACTATAAACCACGTCCAAGAACAGACGCCCCAAAGACTGATGCTCCAAAAGTAGAAGTCAAGGCTGCTGCTCCAGAAGTTAAGAAACCAGCTCCAAAAGCTCCAAAAGCAGAAGCTCCAAAGGCTGAATAGGAGGGAATAATTATGGCAATTACAACACAGATGATTAAAGAACTCCGTGATAGAACAAGTGCAGGCATGATGGATTGCAAACATGCTTTAGAAGCCACTAACGGAGATGTCGATAAAGCTTGCGATTGGTTAAGAGAAAAAGGCATTGCCAAAGCTGCTAAAAAAGAAGGCAGAATTGCTGCTGAAGGTTTAACCACAGTTGTCGCTGCTGGCAATAAAGTTACAGTTCTTGAAGTTAATATCGAAACAGACTTTGCTGCTAGAAACGAAAAATTCAAGCAATTAGTCAATGATTTAGCTAATGTTTTAGTTAATTCTGATGCTAAGACTATGGATGAAGCTAATAAAGTCTTACTTAACGGTATTCCAGTGAGTGAAGCAATTGTTCACGCCACTGCTACTATTGGGGAAAAGATTTCCTTTAGAAGATTTGAAACTATTACTAAAAAAGAAGGCGAGAATATCGGTTGCTACATCCACATGGGTGGTAAGATTTCTACTGCTGTTTTAATTAAAGGCGGTAGTGAAGAAGTTGCCTCCAATGTTGCAATGCATGTTGCTGGTTTAGCCCCTATCTTCTTGGATCAAGCTTCAATTGATCCTGCCTACTTAGAAAAAGAAACTCACGTTCAATTAGAAGCAGCTAAGAATGATCCTAAATTGGCTGGTAAGCCTGAAGCAATGTTACAAAACATTATTAAGGGTAAAGTCATGAAGGAAGTTAAAGAAGTTTGCTTAGCAGAACAACCATTTGTTATGGACAACACTATCAGCGTTGGTCAATATGTTAAGAACAACGGTGGAGAATTAATCAAGTTTGTTCGTTTCATGGTCGGAGAAGGCCTTGAACATCGTAATGAAGATTTCGCAGCTGAAGTCGCCGCTCAAATCAAGGCTTAATTTTTAGTTGAAGTTTTAAAATGACACTCTTATTTTGGGTGTCATTTTTTCTAAAAAGTTAGGAGGAGATTCAATGTATCAAAAAGTCATACTCAAACTTAGTGGTGAATCATTAGGAGAACCAGGTGCAATTTTTAATGATGCTTTCTTAAGTGAATTTGTTAAGACTGTCAAGGAAGTTAAAAAACTTGGGGTTCAACTAGGAGTTGTCATTGGTGGTGGAAATATTTACCGGGGGAGAAGTTCTATCGGTAACAATATTGATTTAAACCAAGCTGATTATATCGGTATGCTGTCCACTGTCATCAATGCTGTCTATCTCCGCGAATTATTAAATCACCATAATGTGCCGACTAGTATGTTTTCTAAACTAGCAGTCACTCATGTGGTTGAACTTTATGATTTAGCCAAAGTTAAACAAGCTTTTGCTAAAGGGGATGTTGTCATCTTTGGTGGTGGCACTGGTCGACCTTTCTGTACCACAGATACATGTGCTGCAGAACGCGCACTTGAACTTGATGCCGATCTCATCTTACTTGCTAAAAATGGGGTAGATGGAGTATATGACTCAGACCCTAAAATCAATAAAAATGCTAAATTATACAAACAAATATCTTATGAAACAATCATCAATCAAAAACTCGGTATCATCGATATTGGTGCAGCCGAAAAATTGAAAGATTCCAAGATTGTTAGCGTGGCCTTCAATGTTGAAGACATGCAAAATATAGTCAAGATTATTAAAGGCGAGGATGTTGGTACTCGCATTCAAAAGGAGGCATAAAATATGTCTAAAGAATTAATTCAATCAGCACGTGACAACATGCAGAAATCAATCGAAAGTTATTCGAAAGAAGTTGCAATGATTAAAACAGGTCGTGCTAATCCAAAGGTTCTTGATGTAATTAGAGTAGATTATTATGGTTTTCCAACACCATTAATTGAAATTGCTCAAGTCTCCGTTCCAGAACCACGACAAATTGCAATTAAGCCTTATGAAAAAGAAAGTATTGGTCCTATCGAAAAGGCTATTTTAGCCGCAAATTTAGGCTTTACTCCAATCAATGATGGAACAGTTGTGCGTTTAAACATTCCACCACTCACTGAAGAAAGACGAAAAGAATTTGTCAAACTCCTTGGTAAAACCAGTGAAGAAGCTAAAGTTTCTGTCCGGAATATTCGGCGGAGAATTAATGATGCCATCAAAGATGACAAAACTGTCTCTGAAGATCAAACTAAACGGGAACTAGCCGAACTACAAAAAGTTACTGATGAGTTTACTAAGAAGATTGAAGAACTACAAAAAGCTAAAGAAAAAGAAATTTTAACTATCTAGTTTCTTTAAGGAGGGAACACCATGCAAACAACTAAAACAAAAGTGATTCCCTTAAAGCACCTAGCTATTATTATGGATGGGAATCGGCGTTATGCTAAATCCATTCATCGGCCCAAAGAATATGGCCATTATTTAGGTGTTAATAAAATTCATGACTTAGTGGATTGGTGTTTAGAGCGTAACATTGCTGAAGTTACGCTTTATACCTTTTCACTTGATAATTGGAAACGGGAAGAAGGGGAAGTAAATTATTTATTTTCCCTCGTTTCTGATTTTTTCAAACGTTATTTAGAAGAATTAATTGCAAAAGGTGTTCATCTCAACTGGGTAGGACTTCCAACTGGGTTACCTAAAGAAGTATCAACTATCTTAAAAGCCAGTGAAAAGCAATCTAAGCAGTGTCATAAACTGATACTTAATTTGGCTTTTAATTATGGGGGCCAAAAAGATGTGGCAATTGCAGCTCAAAGAATTGCTAAAAAAGTCAAGAAGGGACAACTTAAATTACAAGACATTGATGAGGCAGAAGTGCGTTCCAATCTTCTATCTAAAAAAGTTTCGAGCATCGATTTATTAATTCGCACGAGTGGTGAAGAAAGAATTTCAGACTTCATGCCACTCCAACTTAGTTATAGCGAATTATATTTCACTAAAGTTTATTGGCCTAGTTTTAGTGAGATAGATTTAGACAAGGCCATTCAAGAATATTATTCAAGACAAAGACGTTTTGGGGGAGAATAGAGTGAAAACTAGAGTTATTACTGCGTTATGTATTATAGCGGTTGTAGTGCCACTTGCTTATTTAGGCAGTTGGTACACTTTAGTGTTAGCGATTCTCTTTATTGGTGGGGGCATTATTGAACTACTTGAAGTCCGACCAGATAAGAATTGGCCTTGGTACTTTAAACTTAGTGCTTATGTCTTTTCACTAATTATGTTACTCTGGCCAATGCTAGTTTATTGGTACAATGGTGGACAAGGTTTTCCAACAGCCATTATTGTCGGAGTTCCAGCCATGGTCATTGTCTTCTATTTGATGTTCTTATTTTGCATTGAAATTACCACACCAAGAATTAAAACTTTGGATGTTTTCTATATCTTTGGCATGACTTTGCTTCTTTGCTTGGCTGGTCAATCTTGTTTAGCCACAAGACTAGATTATGGCATTGCGGCTTTATTTTATATTTTGATTGTGACTTATGTTAATGATGCTTTTGCTTTATTTGTTGGTATGAAATTTGGTAAGCATCAATTAGCGCCAGTTATCTCACCTAAAAAGACTTGGGAAGGTGCTTTTGGTGGTATCTTCTTTGCGACTATCGCTGGAGTAGGTTTCTATTTAATCTTCCCATTTGGTGGCGAGTATTTGAACGTTTGGTTAGTTTTAATTATCAGTATTGTGTTAGCGGTGGGAGGTATCTTTGGAGATCTAATCTTCTCCTCAATAAAACGCCATCTAGGACTTAAGGACTTTGGTAATATTTTCCCAGGTCATGGGGGATTTCTAGATCGAATCGATAGCATTACCTTTAACCTTGTTTTATTTGCTGTCATTATTAGTATTGTTACTGGAGTGATTTTCCTATGAGAAATATCCTTGTTTTAGGAGCGACTGGCTCCATTGGAAGTCAAACCTTAAATGTTATTAGTAAGAATGCAGATGAATTAAACCTTATCGGCATTTCTTTATATGATGATTTAACTGAGCTACCTCAAATCTTAAAGAAGTTTCCTAATCTAAAATATGTTTGGGCTCTTCATCCAGATGCCAAAAAGTATCCACAAGTTACCTTTGTTAACAGTTTAGAAGAACTAGCAAGTTTACCTTGTGACTTAGTGGTTTGTGCCATTGTTGGGTTTGCTGCTTTTAAGCCTTTAGTAAGTGCCATTAAAACCAAGCACAATGTGGCTTTAGCCAATAAAGAATGCTTGGTGGCAGCAGGCGATTATCTCAATGCTTTAGTTAAGAAAAATAAGGTGAGTATTTATCCAATAGATTCTGAGCATAGTGCATTATATCAATGTCTTAAAGGTGAAGATATTAAGAGTGTAAAAAGACTCATTATCACTGCAAGTGGGGGACCATTTAGAGATAAGAAACTCTCGGAACTTAAAAATGTTACAGTCGCTGAAGCCATTCATCATCCAACCTGGAAGATGGGGCCAAAAATTTCCATTGACTCAGCTACTCTAGTTAATAAGGGATTAGAAGTTATGGAAGCCCATTACTTGTTCAATTTACCATATGCTAAAATCAGTGTCGTTATTCAAAAAGAAAGTATCGTTCATTCCTTAGTGGAATTTGTTGATGGCTCAATTAAAGCTCAACTTGGAGTTCCTAATATGGAAGTACCGATTCAATATGCTTTATTTTCTGGTGAACATCATCTAAAGACTGATGCATATTTAGATTTTAACAAACCCTTAGATTTACACTTTATGCCAATTGATGAGAAGCGTTTTAAGGCCGTTAAGTTGGCTTATGAGGCCGGAGAAAAAGGCCTAAGTTATCCACTAGTTTTTAATTCCAGCAACGAAGTTGCTGTTCAAAGTTTTAGAGAGGGAGAAATGGCTTTTTGTGACATTGTTCCAGTTATTGAAAAGTGTTTAGCGAAGCATACCCCTTGCAAAGTGAGTAGTTATACCGATATTATAAGAGTTGACGAAGAAGCGCGTGAGTTAGCACTAAGTATTATTAAGGAGGCAAAGAAATGACAATAGTTTGGTTTATTTTAGGTTTATCATTCTTAATTTTTATCCATGAATTGGGTCATTTTACCTTTGCCAAAATCTTTAATGTTTATGTCTATGAATTTTCTTTATTTATGGGGCCTAAAATCTTCCAAATAAAGGGGAAAGAAACTAAGTATACTTTAAGATGTTTACCGATTGGTGGTTATTGCTCGATGGCGGGTGAACAAGACCAACAAAGTGAACGGAATGAAAAAGAAATTGCGGAAGAAAATGAGAAGCAAGAAGATAAGTTACCAGATGTTCCTTTTAATCGGACTATCGCTGGAGTAAGTTGGATTAAGAAATTCTTAATCTTATTAGCTGGTCCAGCCTTTAACTTAATTCTTTGTTTCCTTTTACTTGTTGTTTATTTTGCTGGTGTTGGTGAAGCTGATCTTTCGAGTAAAATTAGTGTGGTCGATAATTCTATTTTTGCCAGTGCCGGACTAGAGTCCAACGATGTCATTACCGGCATTAGCGCCACCTTATCAGATGGGACTACTGCTGCTGATTATGAGATCTCAACTTGGGAAGAAATTCAAAAAGTCTTACAAGCTACAAATCCTAAAGTAACTGATAATAATCCATTAGGTAAAACCCAATGCTTAGATATTACTTATACGCGAGATGGCGTGAGTAATACAGTTAATAATGTTTGTCGGACTTTTACTACTTATACAGTCAAAGATGGCACTGTCACAGAGATTCAACCAATCTTTGGTTTTAGTCGCACAAATAAACCGATGTCATTTGGAAATATCATCAAAGAAGCAGGTTCATTGGAAGTGCAAATGGGAGTGCTAATTTTCCAAGCTTTAGGTGACTTATTTAAACCGGGTGGTTTGGACAATGTTTCAGGTCCAGTTGGTATGTATGAATCCGCAGTTGTCTTTGCTAATCAAGGCTTCTTTGCTTTCTTATTCTATCTAGCAATGATTAGTGTTAACTTAGGTATTATTAACTTATTACCTTTACCAGCTCTAGATGGTGGAAGATTACTCTTTATGATTATTGAGAAGATTATTAGACGTAAGATTAATCCAAAGGTAGAAGGTATTATTAACACAGTCGGATTTATCCTCCTCTTTGGTTTTATCATTTTAATTACAGTCAAAGACATATTCTTTTAAGGGGTGAGTAGTAATGCAGTTAGAATTAGGAAAATTCCTCAAAAGCATTGATGTCAATGATGAGGTTTATAATTATTTTAATAGCGC